>JBILSQ010000119.1:0-2831 GCA_044372035.1 Candidatus Planktophila sp.
TCCCTTGCACCTGCATCAACTAAAGAAGAGAAAAAACGTGCACGCGAACAATCACGAGCTGCCAGAATTGCATCACGAGCTGCTTACTTGCGCGGTGAAGAGAGTGCGCTTCCAATTCGCGATAAGGGACCGGCTCGGAAAATGGTTAGAAATCTTGTTGACTCAAGAAAATCTGTTGGCGAATACTTCTTGCCGATCATTTTCGTAGTTTTATTACTATCAGTTTTTCCGGTAGCAGCACTTCAATACGGTGGTATCGCTCTGATGTACGCAGTTCTCATCATTGCTGTGGTTGACGGATTTTTTCTCTCTCGAAAAATTAAGCGCGAAGTGCGCAAGCGTTTTCCTGATACAGCTACCAAAGGTCTTGGACTCTACGGTTGGCTTCGCTCGACTCAGATGCGACGTTTACGCACCCCACATCCACAAGTTAAGCCGGGAGATAGTTTCTAATCGTCTGCGATTCTTATCGCACGTGTGATTCAACAAAGGGCACGTTTACTACTTCGGCCTGAGCTTCTCGCCCACGAACATCAATCACCACGATTGTTCCTAAGGTAACTGAGGAATCCAAAAGAGCTAAAGCAATTCCATTTTTCAGTGTTGGGGAAAAAGTACCTGAAGTAATTATTCCTAGTTCAATTCCACCTACGTCTTTAACCTGCATACCGGCACGCGGAATAGCGCGATCGAGAGATTTAAGCCCATGTAAGAACCGGCGCGGCCCATTTGTTCGTTCTTTGCGCAGAACATCATCGCCCGAAAATTTCTCTTTATTCCATCCAACTGCCCACGATGCACATGCTTGCACCGGTGTTATATCTAAAGAGAGTTCGTGGCCATGTAATGGATAACCCATTTCAGTACGCAAGGTATCTCGAGCTCCTAGGCCGCAAATCAATCCCCCCAGCGGAGTGATTGCTTGCACGAGTGCATCCCATACTTTTTCTGCGTCTTTCCACAAAGGCAATAACTCAAAACCACTCTCACCGGTGTATCCAGTTCTGCAAAGAATTACCTTGCATCCAGCAATCTGAATATGAACAAAACTCATGTAGTCAATTTCTGAAGGAACACCTAATGAATGCAAAACTTGCGCAGAAGCAGGGCCCTGTAAAGCTAGCACCGCATACTCTTTATGCAGGTTTGTAATCTCAATACCAGGCACGCGTTTTGCGTTTAGAACATCGACAACATCTGAAGTATTTGACGCATTAGGAATCAGGAAAATGTCTTCGGGTGAGTTCCGGTATGCAATCAGGTCATCGATCACTCCGCCCGCATCGTTGCAAAGCATTGTGTATTGAGCCATGCCATTTGAAATTCTGTTCAAATCATTTGTGAGAATGTCGTTGAGAAAATCTAGTGAGCCAGATCCTTTAACACTGACCTTTCCCAAGTGCGAGACATCAAATAACCCAACGTGTTCTCTCACCGCAGCGTGCTCTGCTAAAACTCCCGAACCAGGATATTCAATGGGCATCAACCACCCACCGAAATCTGCCATCTTGGCCTGGAGATCAAGGTGCTTTTGATGAAGGGGCGAATTTTTCACATTCACAACCTACTCCCACATCAACAAAAGTGGCTACAACCGATAACCTGAGCGCCTTGCAGATTTGAGACGAAGGAGCAGCATGTCCTTGCTATCACTCACCGATGGTGTGGTTCCCAACGGTGCATTAGTCCTCGGGCTTTCATTTAATCCAAATAAAGAATCAGCTTTGAATATTGAATCTGGCAATTTAACCGTGGATACAAAAACTTTGCTTGCACACCTCAAAGAGCTTGGCGCCACCGGCAAAGCCGATGAGATCATCAAGATACCTGGCACAAAAACGAAGTTGATAGTTTTCACAGGATTAGGCGCAGTACAAAAAGAATTCGCACACGAAACTCTGCGACGAGCTGCTGGCAGCGCAGCACGTTCCTTATCTGGAACCCCAGAGGCAACTTTTGCGCTGCCCGCAACAAGTATCGAAGCTGTCGCTGCAATCGCTGAGGGGGCAGCACTGGGTGCATATGCTTTCGATGAATTTCGTGGTTCAACAAAGTCCGAACGCAAGTTGCCGCTGGGCAAAATCGTTGTGTATTCGAAATTTTCGAAAAAGATTGAAGCCAAGAACGCTCTCAAGCGTGCGCACGTAATCGCTCAATACACACATTTAGTAAGAGATTTGATTAACACTCCCCCATCACATCTCACACCAGATACCTTTACTAAAAAAGTTGCAGCCGCTGTTAAATCACTAGGTGGCGCATCTGCTGGATTAAAAGTAACTGTCTTGAATGAAAAGCAATTAAAAAGCGGAGGCTACGGCGGAATTATTGGTGTTGGACAGGGATCAGCTAATCCTCCACGACTGCTTCACATTAAGTACACGCCAAAGAAACCAATTCGAACCTTTGCGTTAGTCGGTAAAGGAATCACATTTGATACCGGCGGTTTAGCACTCAAACCTGCAGCTGGCATGGAAGCTATGAAATCTGACATGAGCGGAGCTGCAGCAGTGTGCGGAGCAATCCTTGCAATTGCTGCTCTGAAAATCCCCGTGGCAGTTGAGGCATGGGCTCCACTTGCTGAAAACATGGTCAGCGATAACGCCACTCGCCCAAGTGACATCATCACAATTTATGGCGGTAAAACAGTTGAAGTGCTAAACCCTGATGCAGAGGGTCGTCTTGTTCTGGCAGATGCGCTCGTAAAGGCTCAGGAAACAAAATCTTTGGATGGCGTAATTGACGTTGCCACACTCACTGGTGCCCAAGTTGTTGCACTAGGTACACGTACAAGCGCCGTGATGACAAACAATGAAGATTTCAGCTCTCGA
>JBILSQ010000120.1:0-2817 GCA_044372035.1 Candidatus Planktophila sp.
CGACATCGTTGAAAAGTACCCAGAAGCGTGCGAACTAGAACGCGCTAAGTACAAAGTTGTTTTGCTTGATGAGTATCAAGATACGTCGCAATCACAGGTTCGAATGTTGTCAGCTCTATTTGGCGGCGGACATCCAGTTATGGCAGTTGGTGATCCCTGCCAAGCGATTTACACATGGCGCGGCGCATCTGCCGGCACTATCGGAACATTTGCAAAGTATTTCCCAAAGAGTGCGGGACAGAGCGGTGCCGATCTATTTAATCTCTCAATCACCTTTAGAAATGATAAAAAGATTCTAGAAATTGCTAACTCAATTTCAGATCAGATTCGTTCAACTTCCAGTGTTCGAGTTGATCCACTTCGTCCCCGCGATACAGCTGGCGATGGCGAGATTGCATACGGCGTATTTGAAACTCTGGATGCCGAAGCACAGGGCATTAGCGAGTATTTCCATAAGCATTGGTTTGCGCCAGAGCGAATGGCAAAAGATGAAGACAAGCGAACTTCATTTGCGGTCTTGGTTCGTAAACGTTCGCAGATCTCAATTATCGAAAGTGCTCTTCGTGCACGCAATATTCCAACTGAAGTAATTGGAGTTGGCGGCTTAATTTATATTGCTGAAGTTGCAGATGTTTTATCTCTTATGAAAGTTGTTACAAATCCAGAAGCCGGAACAGCGTTAATGCGCCACTTAACTGGCCCACGTTTAGCACTTGGTGCAAAAGATATTGCTGCACTCGGTGCGTACTCCAGACGCAGAGCAAAAGAGAGCCATGAAGATTCACACTCATTTATTGCAAAGATTGCAGCAGGAAATCCTGATTCCGCCGAAGCTGATGATTTGTTTATTGGTTCACTCATAGACGCCCTCGATGAAATCGATCAGTGCGATAAAGAGAGCCGCGCGCAATTTAGTGACGTTGGATTTACACGCCTGTCTCGCTTTGCAGCAGACCTTCGTCGTTTGCGATCACGTGCAGGTGGATCAATTATTGATTTGATTACAGAAATTGAAAATTACCTCAACCTTGATCTCGAAGTTTCTTTACGCGATGGCACTCGTAACGGTCGTCGCCACCTCGAGAGATTCTTAGATGAAGCCTCAAAGTTTGCTCGTAGCGGTGGCAGCATTTCAGCCTTCATCGAGTGGCTAGATGTGACATCAAAGAAAGAGGGCGGACTTAAATCTGGTGCTCCTGAAGTACGCAGTGATGTCGTTCAACTCTTAACTGTTCACACAGCAAAGGGTGCGGAATGGGATTTCGTTGCAGTTCCAGGATTGGCAGAAGGAACTTTCCCAAGCAATAACACAAATGATCCAGATAACTGGATTACTAATGAGCGACAGATTCCATTTGCGCTTCGCGGCGATGGAGATGAGTTGCCGGTCTTTTCTTTGGCGCAGTGCAGCAAAGATAGTGAAGCGGGCAAAGTCATTAGCGCATATGCAAAATCATGTAGCGCAATTAAAAAGCAAGAAGAAATTAGATTGGGCTATGTTGCCGTCACTCGTGCACGGACGCATCTACTCTGCACAACATCGTGGTGGCGCGAAGGTGCTAAGTCTGTAGATCCATCAGAGTTATTCACCCATGTTGCAAATGTTGCGCACGAACGCGGTGGAATTTTGCTCAGCGAAACTCCAGCACCAGAAGATGGTGTGCGCAATCCAATCGAGATTAATCCAGATACGGGTTATTGGCCACGCGATCCACTCGGTGATCGACGTGCAGATTTTGATGCAGCAGTTGCTTTAGTGCAGAAATCTTCAGCGCATTCACTTAAGGCTGCAGGAGATGAAGTTATTGATTCGTGGATACATGATGCACAAGCACTGATTGCAGAAGTAAAACTTCGTAGCTCAGGATCAATCGAAGTAGCGCTACCATCTCGAATTTCAACCTCAACTCTTGTAGCTCTGCACGAAGACTCAGAAGCGTTGGCTCTTGCAATCCGCAGACCAGTTCCGCGTTCGCAAGATCCATATTCACGCCGTGGAACCGAGTTCCACATGTGGGTAGAAAAACAATTTAGCGCGATGACGCTATTTGATGATTCATATATGGATTATTTCGATCCGATTGAAGAAGATGGAAAACTCGAAGATCTTAAACAAGCATGGCTCCGTAGCGCTTATGCCAACCGCACACCAGCTGCGATCGAAGTTCCATTTGAATCCGTTGTTGGTGGCGTGTTAATTCGTGGACGAATAGATGCTGTTTATGAAACATCTGATGGCTTTGAAGTTGTGGATTGGAAGACTGGTTCTAAACAACTTGGAGAGTCTGCGGCAATTCAATTGGCTATGTATCGCTTAGCCTGGGCAAAACTTAAAAACATTGATGTAACAAAGGTAAGTGCAGCTTTTCACTATGTTCCAACTTCAGTTACAGATAAGCGCGCAGATTTACTAGATGAAGTCGCCTTAGTTTCCCTTATTCAATCTCTACAGTGATTGGCAAGTGATCGCTAATCCCTGTTGCCGTTGTTTCAATCACCTTGAGCTTCTTCACGGAATCCTTGGTCAAGATGTAATCAAACTGAATCTTGGCGCCCCAACTTGGATAGGTGTTTTGTGTAGCAAGTGAGTTCCACTTTGAACCCACGACGGGCAAACCTTTAGGTAAATTCAAATCGCCCATGAGCACCACTCTGTTTCCAGTTTGTGCGGCTGATTTTTCTGCCCAGCGTTTTAGTTTCTTTAACTGAGCAACGTTTAATCCAGGAACAAAAGATAAGTGCGTACTGATAATGCTCCAACCATTTTCAAGGTGCGCAACGAGTGCGACTCTTGGTTCGTCCTGCACATAAATAAAA
>JBILSQ010000121.1:0-2816 GCA_044372035.1 Candidatus Planktophila sp.
CGCCCTTCAGGAATTCGCGCACATCAGTTCGATCAAAGAATCGTTCGTTGTTGCGCACTTGATACGGCAAGCCCGCTGCGGCAATAGCTTTTTCAATTGAGTTCAGCTGATTATTTGTACGAGCCAGAATCGCTACTTCTTGTGCCGGTGCGCCTTCGGATAAGAGCACACCAATGTCTTTAACAACTCCTTCGATTTCTGCAGACTCATCTTTATAGGCAGCCACTGTTGGTTTAGCACCGTGCTCATTTTGCGCAACTAACTCTTGCCCCATAGAGGCACTTCGCAAAACAGTGTTGGCCATTAAAGTAATTTCAGGTGTCGAGCGATATCCACTGGTTAATCTGATTACTTCAGCATCTGGAAAACGCTGCGTAAAGGTATTTAGAAATACAGGTGTTGCGCCAGCGATTGAATAAATTGTTTGAGCGGGGTCGCCAACAACACAAATCTCTTGGCGGCTTCCTAGCCAAGAGTTAATGACTCGCTGCTGAAGTGGTGAAATGTCCTGATACTCATCGATTGTGAAATATCGGTATTGATCTTGCACGCGTTCTCGGACTTCGCGCTCTTCTTCAAGCATTGCAGCGGTCAGCAATAAAACATCTTCAAAATCCATCGCTCGCTCTTGCTTCATCAATGACATATATGCCGAATACACCTGGGCAATCTGCTCTGGATTAATGCGAGGCTTTTGTGTGCGCTTTGACGATTCATTTACGTAATCTTCAGGAACTACTTGTGATGACTTTGCCCATTCGATTTCCGATGCAATATCGCGCATTAAATCCCTGGAAGTAATAGATAACGTGCCCTGCAAATCTGCACGAGTAATTGCTTGAGTGATAAATCCAGTCTTAGTCGTAAGTAAATCCGGTGCTCGACCGCCGAATACTTGTGGCCAGAAATAAAGTAATTGCTTAAGGGCAGCTGAGTGAATGGTGCGCGCTGCAACTGTTGGAACTCCTAATGTTCGAAGTCGCATGCGCATTTCACCTGCGGCACGCGCGGTAAATGTCAGCGCTAAAACCTTTTGTGGATCCATCACGCCAATAGATGCGGCGTAAGCAATGCGGTGAGTAATTGCTCGAGTTTTACCTGTCCCAGCACCTGCAATTACGCAGACAGGACCACGACTAGCAAGTGCTACAGCGCGTTGTTCATCATCGAGTGCCGCAAGAATCTCTTCTGAATCTAGCGCCATGATTCGCCGCCAGTTAACTTATCTGCACCTGGCCCAAACCACATTGCAATCATTTTGCGTGCAACGCTAATAGTTGGTGGCAATAACAATGAACCATCTGAAACGGATTGCTTTAGTTCGTCGCGGCTAAACCAACGCACTTCTGTAATTTCTACGCCATCTGGTTTGGCCGTACTTGGGTCATCAACCACAGCAGAAAATGCAATCATGATTGATGCGGGAAATGGCCATGGTTGGGATCCAAGATATTTAATTTCGTTGACCTTCACGCCAGATTCTTCAAATACTTCTCGTTCAACGCACTGCTCAAAAGTTTCGCCCGGTTCTAGAAATCCAGCAAATGTTGAGAATCTTCCATCTGGCCAGATTGGTTGGTGTCCGAGCAAAATTCGATCAGCTTTATCTTTTACTAAAACAATTACGGCGCTATCTGTCCGTGGATGGTGTTGGCTCTGATCAATTACGCAGACTCGAACCGAACCACCAAGTGAGGACTCTGTTAAAGCTCCGCACTTTGAGCAGTGCGGATGTGAGCGATGCCAATTAGATAAAGCGATTGCATGCATGGAAATCCCGAGATGAAACTCATCCAGAGTTGCTCCTAATTCGCGAAGCGATGACAAGCCTTCTGATGTTTTATCACCGGCGCTCTTTCCAACTTCATCGCAATCCCAAGCAAAGTACGCAACCTGTGTGGCTGTATCGATTCCTAGAAAATACTTATCGCCAGATGTAAAAATCTGCGCAGAAATTAACTTCTCAACTTCGGCAGCGCTAAGGAATTGAAGTGAAGTTCCATCGCTAGCTAATTTTGATTCAGAGACACGGATTATTTTTGCAGCGCTCCACAAACGATCAAGTGCTGCTTCATCACTTCGAAGCTCACTTGCCCGATCCAGTGGGGCGCTAATTGGTTTGAGCGTGCTCATAGGGGGGCAACGCTACTAGCCTGTGCGCATGAGGCTGACATCGTGGAATCTCCTGCATGCAATGGCCATTCCGCCTGGCAGCAAGGCCTCATTGCCGAGTGCAATTAAGAAAATCGCCCCACAGGTTTTGGCCGTGCAAGAAGTCGATCACTTTCTGCCGCGTAGTAATTCCATAAATCAAATTCAAGAGATAGCCAAAGCGATGAAGGCTGTTGATTGGGCGTTTGCGCCTTCAGTAATTGGAACACCTGGCGAAAAGTGGCGTGCGCTAAAAGATAGTGATGAATCAATAATTACTGCTGCGAGTAAGGCACCTACAAAAAGCGCATTAGCTAAAGGAACTTTCGCTGGTGGATATGGCATAGCTTTCGCATCAACAATTCCAGTAACTGCATACGAAAGAATCGAACTCGGTCGTTCTCTCGTTGGAATGCCGCTTATTGTTCCTGGCGGAGAAGATGGTCGTGGTAAACCACGTTTTATTTATGTGCAGGACGAGCCACGAGTTGCACTCGTTGCGCACCTTGAAAATGGTTGGAGCATTATCAGTACGCACTTATCTTTTGTTCCTGGATTAAACGTTGCTCAGTTAAAGAAACTAAAGCGCTGGGCAGAAAAATCAGCCGCACAAACTGGAAACAGAGTTGTCATCATGGGAGATTTAAACTTACCGAAAGGATTGC
>JBILSQ010000122.1:0-2803 GCA_044372035.1 Candidatus Planktophila sp.
CTGGTTGCTCCATGGGTTGAAGTCTAACTTGCCTCATAGGATGCGGGCATGACCAAACGCCTGCTTTTAATCGATGGTCACTCCATGGCATACAGAGCATTCTTCGCTCTGCCCGCCGAAAACTTCACAACTGCGCAGGGTCAACACACGAACGCTATCTATGGCTTTGCCACCATGTTGATTTCGCTGATCAAGGAAGAAAAGCCAACGCATATTGCTGTGGCATTTGATGTTTCCCGAAAAACCTTTAGAACAGAGATTTTTCCTGAGTACAAAGCCAATCGGTCAAAGACACCTGATGAGTTTCGCTCTCAGATGAGCTATCTGCATGAACTAGTCAGTGCTTTTGGAATTCAGCAATTTGAAATCGAAGGTTATGAAGCCGATGACATTATTGCAACGATTACAAAGCGCGCCGAAAAAGAGAAGTGTGAGATTCTAATTTGTACGGGGGATAGGGATAGTTTCCAACTGGTTAACGAGCAAACCACAATCTTGTATCCAAAGCGTGGCGTGAGCGAAATGTCTCGAATGACACCACAAGCCGTTATTACTAAGTATGGAATGAGCGCCGAACAGTATCCAGATTTTGCAGCGCTTCGCGGAGATCCCAGCGATAACTTGCCATCGGTTCCAGGTGTTGGTGAGAAGACTGCCGCTAAGTGGATTGTGGATTTTGGTTCGCTTAAGGAGCTACTTGCTAACGCAGATACCTTGGGCGGCAAAGTAGGTCAATCACTGAGAGATAACATCGATAATGTCATTCGAAATCGCGAACTAACGCAGCTTGTTCATGATGCACCAATGAGTTTTGAAATCGATGCTCTTATGTGGCCAGGTCCTGATGAATCACTCATCACGCCATTATTTGAAAAACTCGAGTTTAGAACTTTAAAAGATCGCTTAAACCCGCTTCTGAAGAAATCTCCTGAAAAGAATAAGCCCACTGCCGCATCGGAGACCTTGTTTGATACACCTTTTGATTCATCCATTCTTACCCCAGAAGAGGCAACATCAAAGATAGAAAAACACACTGGTGACATAGCAATTTCATTTGAAGTAGATGATGAAAAGCTGCATCGATATTGCATTGCACTAAACCGCAGTGAATCCTTTATCGTGCATTCAAGTCAGATGGGCTCTTGGGCAACTAATGTAAAGGTTCCAAAGATTGCACATGATGCAAAGGCTGTTGCACGCAATTATCCATTGTCACACATTTCATTTGATACAAACCTTGCGGCATATCTCTTGAATCCAGGAACTCGAAGTTTAGATTTTGCAGACATCATCGAAAGATGGGGGGACGGAACTCAGGTTGATCAGAGCTCTCCTGAAGCCGAACTACATTCTAAAGCTCGTCTGTTATTTGCTCTAAAGGATTCACTCGCCAAAGAACTGAAGGAGCGAGAACTAGCAGATTTGTTTACCGATCTTGAAATGCCAATTTCCGAATTATTGGCGGTTATGGAAAATCGGGGCATAGCTGTTGATCGCAAGAAACTTGAATCACTCGCTGTATTCTTTGAAAAAGAGAGTGCAGTGCAGACAAAGATTGCTCATGAAGCTGTCGGGCATGAATTCAATTTGGCTTCGCCTAAACAATTACAGGTTGTGTTATTCGATGAACTGAATCTGCCAAAGACGAAGAAGATTAAGACTGGATATACAACCGATGCCGACGCGCTCCATTGGCTATACGAAAAATCTAAGCATCCCGTACTGGCTGCGATGTTGCGCGTACGAGAGACAAAGAAGCTCGGCGCAACAGTTGAAGGGTTGCTGTCCGAAACAACTAAAGCTAATCGCGTTCATACTCACTTTGCCCAGACGGTAGCTGCTACTGGCCGCTTATCTTCGGTGGGACCAAACTTACAAAATATTCCGGTGCGCACCGAAGAAGGACGACAGATCCGCGATTGCTTTATTGCTGGCAAAGGTTTTGAGTCATTACTGACTGCTGATTACAGTCAAATTGAAATGCGAATCATGGCGCACTTGTCTAATGATGCTGCGCTACTCAAAGCGTTCGAATCTGGAGAAGATTTGCATGCAAGTGTTGCCGGATTGGTATTTGGCGTTAGACCGAGTGAAGTAGATCCTGAGATGAGACGTCAGATGAAGGCGATGTCTTACGGTCTGGCTTATGGACTGAGCGCTTATGGTCTTGCTGTGCAATTAGATTTATCGGCGAGCGCGGCTCAAGAGTTAATGAACAAATACTTCATTCGCTTCGGTGGAATTCGAGATTACTTAAGTGATGTTGTTGATCAAGCGCGCAAAGTTGGATACACGCAAACAGTTATGGGGCGCAGACGTTACTTGCCGGATCTCAGCAGTGACAACCGTCCGCGCAGAGAAGTGGCAGAGCGCATGGCGCTTAACGCTCCAATTCAAGGTTCAGCAGCTGACATCATTAAAAAAGCCATGCTTAATGTCGCGTCATTAATGAGTGAGAAGAAATTGAAATCACAATTGCTACTTCAAGTCCATGATGAATTGATCTTTGAAGTAGCACCCGGCGAACAAGAAGAGTTGACCCAATTGGTCAGAAAAGGGATGGGTAGTGCATTTGAACTGCGAGCACCGCTTGATGTGAGCATTGGGGTTGGATCTAGCTGGAATGAGGCTGCGCACTAGCCTGCATTCACGCACGGAATTGACCCACGAACGCGTAAAACCGTACCCTTAGCGCTCCCTGTCCCTACTACTCATCTATCCCTACGGAGCATTTTGACTACTTCACCAGTAATTGCAGTTAATGACATTGGATCAGCGGCAGATTTCTTAGCCGCAATCGAAG
>JBILSQ010000020.1:0-9577 GCA_044372035.1 Candidatus Planktophila sp.
CAATATTGTCAATTACTTTGCGATGTGGCAGTAAACCAAAGTGCTGAAAGACCATTGAAAAACGTGTCTTGCGTAATTCGCGTAAACGCTTTTCATCAACTTTTAGAATGTCTTCGCCTTCAAATTGCAGTTCTCCCTGAGTAGGCTCAATCAAGCGAGTCATGCAGCGAACAAGAGTTGATTTACCTGAACCTGATAGGCCCATTACAACGAAGACTTCGCCGGGTGCTACATCAAATGAAACATCGCGCACTGCAATTGTGTTGCCGGTTTTTGCACGCAACTCTGTGCGAGTAAGAAGAGCATCAGGTGAGCCAATGACTTTTTCTGGATTGTTTCCAAAAACTTTCCAAACATTGTGCACAGAAATCATCGGTGATGCTGAGCTCATGTTCTCTCCCTTAAAATTTTTCTTTCTTACTGCGGATCGGCGAACCATCCGGAACGCGCAGGCTCATTGTTGGTCCAAATGTGTTTAATTTCAAGGTATTCGTCCAATCCAGCCTCACCTAATTCGCGACCAACGCCCGAGGCTTTAAATCCGCCCCACTCTGCCTGCGGGCGGTACGGACCAAAGTCATTTACCCAGATTGTTCCGTGACGAAGTGCGCCGGCGACTCGATTGGCAATTTTTTTATCCTCACACCACACGGCGCCAGATAATCCATAAATTGTGTCATTGCCAAGTGCGATTGCTTCTTCAACGCTTTCAAAAGTTTCAATTGTCATAATCGGACCAAATGATTCGTCCTGAACGCACTTCATCTTGGATAAACAATTATCGATAACAGTTGGTGGGAAATACCAGCCCTTGTTTAAATCTTCGCGATTGATGCGAGATCCGCCAACCAAAATTGTGGCACCATCTTTAACGGCGTCCTGCATGTATGCCTCAACTTTAGCTAAGTGCTCTTTGCTTATAAGTGGTCCAGTTTCGGTGCGCGCATCATCTGGTCCGCCGACATAAATAGCCTTTGCACGGCGCACAATTTCAGCAACAACCCTGTCGTGAATAGATTTTTCAACGAGTACTCGCGTACCAGCCGAACAAACCTGACCTGAGTGCAAGAAAGCACCGGTGACAGCGTTATCAATTGCCGCGTCAATATTGCTATTTTCAAAGATGATGTGTGGATTTTTGCCACCGAGTTCGAGTGCAACTTTCTTAACTGTTTGTGCGGCTGTTGCCATAATGCGACGGCCAGTAACTAAGCCGCCAGTAAATGAAACGAGGTCTACTCGTGGATCCTCCGTAAGAGGTGCACCAGCTGTTGCACCGGCTCCACAAATTAAATTTGCCACACCCTTTGGCAGCCCTGCTTCTTCGAGCAACTTCATTAAATGAATTGCTGTCGATGGCGATAACTCACTTGGTTTGATGATGAATGAACATCCAGCAACGAGTGCGGGTGCAACCTTCCAGGAAATTTGTAGCAATGGATAGTTCCATGGACCAATCAGTGCGCACACACCCACTGGTTCGTGAGTAATGACGCTTGTAATGTTATCTGCGCCCACATCTACTTTGCGATCCTTGAGCTTTAAACCAAGGGCTGCAAAGTGGCGAAATGTGGCTTCAATATCAGCCATGTCATAACGCGTTTCAATCATGCGCTTACCAGTATCACGAGTTTCAAATGCTGCAAGGATTTCAGCATCACGCTTAATGAGATCTGCAACTTTTTCAACGAGTGCACAACGATCTTTCATCGACCACGATGCATAGACACCTGAATCAAAAGATTCGCGTGCAGCCTTTATGGCATCTTTTGTATCTGCAGCTGTGGCTTCAGAAACTGTTGCAACGACAGAGTTATCGTGCGGACTTCTGATCTCGCGTACTGCTCCATCAGATGATGCAACCCATGCACCATTTATATAGAGCGTACTTTCAGCCATGATTTTATAAAGGTTTAGGCGTCGAGTTCAGATTTGCGCTTTGCAACGAATTCAGTGAGTTCGGCGAGTACTTGTGCATCCATCTCTGGCTTTTCGTACTCTTCTAACTTCTTCTTCCAAATTTCTTCTGCGCGCGCACGTGTGTCTTTTGCACCAAGGCGCATCCAACGCTCGTAGTTATCGCTATTAGTTAAGAATGGACGATAGAAGCAATCACGGAAGCGCTCCATTGTGTGTGCTGCTCCTAAGAAGTGACCTCCATGGCCAACTTCAACGTGAGCATCAAAAGCTAGTGAGTCTTCATTGAATTCAAGTGGAGTGAATTCAGCCATTAGTGATTGCAAGATTTCGATATCGACTACGAACTTGTCGTATGAAGAAACCAAGCCACCTTCTAGCCAACCAGCTGTGTGCATTACCCAGTTTGTTCCAGATAAGAATGTTGGCATCATCGTCATCATTGTTTGATAAGCAGATTGCGCATCAACTGTCTGTGATGAGTTCAGGCCGCCACCGCCACGAAATGGCAGATTAAGCGAGCGTGCAATTTGGCCAGTGCAGAGAAGGCCGATTCCGGATTCTGGTGTACCAAATTGTGGTGATCCAGATTGCATATCAATATTTGATAAGAACGAACCAAATACAACAGGTGCACCTGGACGAATAAGTTGAACAAGTGCGATAGCAACGAGTGCTTCTGCCATTTGCTGTGCAAGAGTTGCAGGAATAGTCACAGGACTCATTGCACCCATGAGCAAGAATGGTGTTGTAACAACTGGTTGTCCGGCCAATGCGTATTCGCGCATTGAGTCCAACATACGATCATCCCAACGCAGTGGAGAGTTGCAGTTAACGAGTGAAATCAGCGCTGGAGTCTCTTCGATTGCTGCGCGGCCACCATGAATGATTTCTGCCATGCGAATAACATCTTTAGCATTTTCGTGAGTTACGACGTTACCCATAAAGAATTTGTCAGTAAGAGTTGCTGCTGCAAATGCCATATCTAAGTGACGTGAATCTAGAGATAAATCATTAGGTTCTGTTACGACGCCACCGACTGAATCAAGTGAGTCAAAAGATTGTGCTAAGCGACAGAAATTTTCGTAATCTGCAAAAGAACCATCACGGCGAACATCGCCTTCACGTACGAATGGTGGGCCATAAACTGCACCAAACACCATTGAGTCGCCACCGATATGAACATTGTTCTTTGGATTGCGAGCGCGTAGATCGAATTCGCGCGGAGCTTTAGCAACTTGCTTCATTACCCAATCTGGATCGAACTTAACTGTTTCACCAGAGACTTCTTGTCCTGCTTCGCGCAACATGTCGACTGCCCAAGGGGATGCAAACTCGAGACCAATTTCAGAGACGATGCGACGCCAACCTGCGTGCAGCGTTGCCATGGATTCTTGACTCAATATGTCATAACGCGGCATCTTGTTCTGGAACACGGGTTGGACCTTTCAGTTCGGTAAAGCTCTCGCGAGTAATTCAACTCTATCTGCGTGGCTATTGACCCCGCACACGCCACGACAATACGCTAGGAACATGGAACAGGGGTTCCATATGGTGAAACAGTTTCGGGAGGGCGCAATGGGCAAATCCGAATTAACAACTGGCACGCAAGCGATTGATCGCGCTACTGCGTTACTCACTGATGTCTTGCAATCACCGAATCCACAATTACTTGGTTCTCTTGCGCGCACTCATGACATTCCAAAGAGCACAACATCTCGCATTCTTGGAGCACTCGAACGTGCAGGACTTATTCAACGCGATCGCAATGGAGCTTTCTTAGCAGGACATGTGCTGACTTCTTTTGCGCGCGAACAAAATCAAGATTCTGTTCTGGTTGCACGTATGCGCACGGTTCTTGAAACACTCTCCGAGCGCACGGGTGAAACAGCAAACTTGGCTGTACCCGGTAATGGATTCATAAATCTATTGGATCAAGTAGATGGCCAATATCTATTGGGCGCCACGAATTGGATTGGCAAGCGTGTGCCGTATCACGCATCAGCACTTGGAAAAGTTTTACTCGCTTATTCTGCTGTGACTATCTCATCAGGTCGCCTCGAGCGTCTAACAGATAAGACAATTACTTCACGTACTCGTTTGCTCGAAGAGCTTGAAGAAGTTCGTCGACGTGGATTTGCAATTATTCACGATGAATTAGAAGAAGGTTTAGTTGCAGTAGCAGCTCCAATACGCGAACTCGATGGTCGAGTCGTTGGCGCAATCTCTATTTCAGGTCCGTCAACACGTTTAAGCAATAAAGAACTCATTCGAATTGGAGATCTCATCATCTCTGAAATCGATGCAGTACAAGTACGCAATAAGAAAAAACCCCAGATACCTAATCAAAAAATAGGAAAGGTCGGCGCAGCATGACACATGACGAGATCATCAAGGCTCTCTTTGATGAAACGATGATTGGCAATGCTCCAGCAGTACTCGAACTTACAAATAAGGCACTTGCAGAAGGAATGGGTCCAGACACCATTTTGTTCGAAGCACTTATTCCATCTCTAGAAGAAGTTGGCGCACGTTTCGAACGTGGCGATTACTTCGTTCCTGAAATGCTCATTGCCGGCAAGGCAATGTCCGGTGCACTCAATGTTTTGCGTCCATTACTCGCAGAGACTGGCGCCGAAACAGTAGGAACTTTCCTTATGGGAACAGTTAAAGGCGATGTTCATGACATCGGCAAAAACCTTGTAAACATCATGCTCGAAGGAGCTGGATTTAAGGTTATTGATATCGGTGTACAGGTTGCTCCAGAAAAATTCATTGCAGCAATCAACGAACACCAACCAGATATTTTGGGAATGTCAGCATTCCTCACAACAACAATGCCAATGTTTAAGGTCAACATCCACGAAATTACTAAGGCCGGTCTACGCGACAAGGTAATCATCATGGTTGGTGGCGCTCCTGTAACACAGGAGTACGCAGATGCAGTTGGTGCAGATGGTTTTGCAGCAGATGCGTCAACAGCAGTACGCGTTGCTAAGGATTTAATCCAGAAGAAGCGTGCTCTTGTAAATGCCTAAAATGTTAAACCTGTTGTTAGCTGTCGAACATGGCATGAAAAAGCCTGTTTGGGATTGCACTATGTGCGGACAATGCGTCCTGCACTCAACAGGTATGACGTGTCCAATGACATGTCCAAAAACGCTGCGCAATGGTCCTTGCGGTGGGGTCCGCGAAGATGGCCATTGCGAAGTTAAACCAGAGATGAGATGTGTTTGGGTTAAGGCCTACGATCGTAAAGTTTCTCTTCCACTACCGACCGTGTGGAAAGAGCACTACAACGATCTACGCCCACCAGTTGATATGCAGCTTAAAGGCACATCATCGTGGGTTAATTTGATTACAAAACGTGATCAACAGACTCCTGCAGGATGGGCTAAACGCAAAGAACAAACTGGCGGCCACTAATGTCAAAGCTGCGCGATTTACTTACACAAACTAATGACGTTGTTTACACCGCTGAATTTCCCATTATTGATGGCGGCGGTATGGAACAAGTCAAGAAGAATGTAGATCGACTTGCTCCATGGTTTGTGGCTGTTAATGCAACAGATAACACAGCAGCGCACGCGCACGCTTCAAATGTCTCCGTAGCAATTGCTATGAAGCAACATGGCCTAGAACCAATCATGCAAATTGTTTGTCGCGATAAGAATCGTCTTGCTGTTCAAGCAGATATGGCTGGTGCAAATTTGCACGGCATCGAAAACATCGCACTTTTAACTGGTGATGACGTTACTGCAGGGGATGAACCAGAAACTCGTCGTGTCTTTGATCTCGATGGCCCACAAGCAATTAACGTGGCTTCAATTCTTAATGCAGGTACTTATCTTTCTGGCCGCAAACTCAACCCTGCGCCTAATTTCTTTATTTGCTCAGTTGAAAATCCCTTTGCTCCTCCACATGATTACCGCATAGAGCGAGCGCTCAAGAAACATCGCGCAGGTGCCCAGATGATTCAACTTCAAATTGGATATCACCCAGATCGTCTTGAAAAATTCTGCGCTGGTGTGGCAGCAACTGTTCCAGATTTAGCAATTATTCCAAGCGTTGTTCTGATCAAAAGTGCAAAACCACTGAGCTTCATGAACGATAAGGTTCCGGGCATTAGTGTTCCGCAAGAAGTTATTGATCGTGTTGCACAATCAGCTGATCAAGCAGAAGCGGCGTACCAACTTGCACTAGAACAAGCCAAGCACGCACTTACCTTGCCAGGTGTGCGTGGATTGCACATCACAGATTTCCGCCACGATGACACTCTTGAGCGGTTAATGCGCGACCTCGGCCGAACACCAAACCAATACACATAACAGGAGCAATCACATGCATACAGTCGTTCAATCAGCATCGAAGACCGTCACTATTGGTCACGATCAACCATTTGTCATCATTGGTGAGCGCATCAATCCAACTGGTCGCAAGAAGTTTCAAGAGTTACTGCGCGCAGGAGACCTTTCCACGATCGCCGTAGATGTTGAGTCACAAATCAAGGGTGGCGCTGACATGCTCGATGTAAACATGGGTGTGCCACTTACTGATGAACCTGCACTTTTGTCTAAGGCAATCAAGATGATTCAGGGAATCACAGATATTCCAATCTGTATTGACTCATCCGTTATCGAAGCGTTGCAAGCAGGACTTGAGGCTTACGAAGGTAAAGCACTCGTTAACTCAATGACTGGTGAAGATGATCGCATGGAGTTAATCCTGCCACTTATCAAAAAGCACAACGCGGCAATCATTGCCTTACCAAATGATGAAATTGGTATTCCAGCAACGGCTGCAGAGCGCATTGTTATTACTGAAAAGATTATCCGTGCGGTAGAAAAGCACGGGATATCACTCGATAACTTAGTCATTGATCCACTTGCAATGACAGTGGGAGCAGATCCTGAAGCTGTGAAAATTACACTCGAAACAATTCACCTTATCCGTGAAAAATTCGGTCTAAATATGACACTGGGTGCTTCAAATATTTCATTTGGTCTTCCAAATCGTCATGCTCTAAACGCTGCGTTCTTACCTGCTGCGATGTCACACGGTCTAACATGTGCGGTTATGGATGCACGAACACCAGCGATTAATGAAGCAGTTCGTGCTGCAGATCTTTTGCTAGGTATGGATCAATGGGGTGGCAATTGGATTACGCGATTCCGCGCACAAGAAGCTGCAAAGGCACAGGGATAAATCATTAGCAAAAAAGCTCTCGACCCATCACTCATTCCGGCACACGATGGAACAGGTCGCATCAAGCTGACTTTTCGCGTACTCGAAAAAGATGGTTCAGTTGCAAATGAAAAAGGTTTTACTGTTCCAACTGGTGTCAGCGCATTTGACGCCGCATCCTGGAACGGAATTGCAATTGATTCAACTTGCGGTGGATACGGCACATGTAAAAAATGTCGTATCAAAGTCACAACTGGTGATGTCGAACCTTCAAAGCTTGATTACCGTGCATTTACAGAAACCGAGATTAAAGAGGGTTGGCGTTTAGCCTGCTTAGTTCGCGCTGCGAAAGATGTCACACTCGATGTTCCACCACTGACTACTCGTCCAAAGGCTGCAACAGTAGGAGTTGGACGCCAAGTTATTTTGCGCCCTGCTGTGCAAAAGCGTTACGTTGAATTAGAAGAGCCAACACTGCATGATCAGCGCACAGATATCGTGCGTTTATTTGATGCAATTGATGACATTGAAGCAACAGTTTCTCTCGCCGCTATTCGCAACCTGCCTAAGGTGCTTCGCTCCTCTTACTTTAAGGTCACTGCAGTCTTTGTAGATCAAGAACTCATTGATATCGAAGCTGGCGACACAACCGAACTGCGTTACGGCATTGCATATGACCTAGGAACAACAACAGTTGTTGCAACACTGCTCGATCTCAATACCGGTACACCTGTGGCTGTTAAATCGATGCTGAATAAGCAACAACCATTTGGTGCAGATGTAATCACGCGAATTTCAGCCACAATGATGGATGCAACCGCGCTCGATCGCTTACGTGGATTTGCACAACAAACACTGGCAGAACTCAGCGCTGAAGTATGCGAGGAAGCTGGCGTTGATCCACGGAATGTTTATGAAGTAGCACTGGCCGGAAATGCGACGATGACTCAATTAGCACTAGGTATTGATCCAGAACCGCTAGGCGTTGCTCCATTTATTATGGTCAGTGCATCTTTTCCAGATGTTCAAGCATCTGAACTTGGAATTAATGTTCATCCGCGTGCAAAGGCAGTAATCATGCCTTCCCTCGGTGCATACGTTGGTGGCGACATCGTTGCCGGTGCACTTGCCTCAGGTATGGATCGCGACAAGCGTCTTCGTTTGTTTATTGATGTGGGTACAAACTGCGAAATTATTTTGGGAGATGGCGACAAAATTCTTGCGACAGCAGCTCCTGCTGGCCCGGCATTTGAAGCAGCATCCATTAAATGTGGAGTGCGTGCAGCATCTGGCGCCATTGAAACAATCAAAGTCGTAGATGGCGATCTAGAAATTGGCACAATTGAAAACACGAAAGCGATTGGTCTGTGTGGTTCAGGTCTAGTCGATGCGTGTGCGTGTTTAGTGCAATTGGGATTACTTGATCACTCAGGCCGCTTTGTTTCTGCAGAGGAAGCCGCAAAGGTTGCACCTAAAGTTGCGCATCGACTTGTCGAACGCGAAGGTGAGCGAGTATTTGTTTTGACGTGGGGTGGCAAAGAAGGCGATCTCAATGATTGCGTATTCCTGACACAACGCGATGTTCGCGAACTTCAATTTGCTAAGGCTGCTATTGCAACTGGTTGGGCGCTATTACTTGAAGAGTTCGGTGTTGCTGAAAGCGAAGTACAACAAGTGTTGCTCGCTGGTTCCTTTGGTTCTTATCTCTCCCCCGCATCAGCTGTGAAGATTGGGTTAGTACCGAAACTTCCTGTGATGCGCATTGTTTCAGCCGGTAACGTAGCTGGCGAAGGTGCCAAGATGGTTTTGTTATCTGCTCAAGAACGAAATGGTGCAATGGCTCTTCTTGATTCGATTGATTACATCGAGTTATCTGATCGTGCTGACTTTAACGACAAGTTCGTTGAGCGCCTTAGCTTTCCTGCATAAATCATGTCTGTTGCAGTAATTGCTTGTGGCGCAATTGCCACACATATTTCGCACATCCTAGAAGCTGAAAAACTCGATGTAACTATCTATCCACTTCCACCACTTCTTCATAATCAACCCGCCAAAATTGCCGGTGAAGTCGAAAAAACATATCTAGAGATTAAAGATAAGCACTCTAAGTGCGCAGTTGCGTATGCGGACTGCGGCACATACGGAGCACTCGATTCAGTCATTGAAAAACTTGGCCTTAAGCGTTTAGGTGGTAATCACTGCTATGACATCTTTGCTGGAAAAGAGAAGATTCAATCCATCATGGATGCAGATGCCGGAACGTATTTCCTCACCGATTTTCTTGTTAAGTCATTTCATCGAAGCGTAATTGTCGAACTCGGTTTAGATAAGCGCCCAGATCTTCGTGATGATTACTTTAAGCATTACAAGAAGATGGTGTGGTTAGCACAGAATCCAACTCCAGAGTTAACTGTGATGGCACAGGCAGCAGCAGATCTCATTGGATTAGAACTTGAGATAGATGTTGTTGGTGAAG
>JBILSQ010000123.1:0-2792 GCA_044372035.1 Candidatus Planktophila sp.
TTGAATCCATAAACGCTCTGCTGGACTTTGAATATACATATATTCAATTCCAACTGTGCGGCAATAAGAGTCACGCAAGATTCCAAGAATTTTGCGGAGTTTCATAAACTTTTCTCCACCAAATCCACCAGTTGCAAACTCTCGATCAAGATCCCACAGAGTCAATCCGTGAGTAACTACATCTAGATCAGGGTGTGAACGTTGGTGATACTCAAGTGGATCGGTGTCAGCCATGATGTGACCGCGCGTGCGATACGCGTGAATTAACTGTTGAACACGAGCAGTCTTATTGATCTCTTCATCTTTAGAGAATTCAAAATCCTGTGACCAGTGAATAGGTTCGTAAGGAATTCGCAGTGCTGCAAAGATTTCTTCATAGAAGTTTTCTGCTCCGAGCAATAGTTCGTGCATACGACGCAGGAAATCACCAGATTGTGCGCCTTGAATAATTCTGTGATCGTATGTACTTGTTAGTGTCACAATTTTGCTAATCGCTAAACGTGCAAGTGTTTCTTCGCTTGCGCCGTGGAATTCAGCAGGATAATCAAGTGCGCCAACGCCAATGATGAGGCCTTGTCCCTGTACTAAACGCGGTACAGAGTGCACTGTTCCAAGAGTTCCTGGATTCGTGAGCGAAACGGTTGTACCCGCAAAATCCTCGACAGTTAATGTGCCAGCGCGTGCTTTAGCAACAACTGCTTCATAGGCATTCCAAAACTGTGCGAAATCTAAGTCTTCGCAGCCTTTAATGGACGGAACTAATAACTGACGTGATCCATCAGCTTTAGCTAAGTCAATCGCAATACCTAAGTTGATGTGTTGAGGATGTCCAACAGCAGGCTTGCCATCGATGTCTCCAAAGAATGCATTCATCTCTGGCATCTGGCGAAGTGCTTTGATCATTGCAAAAGCAATTAAATGCGTAAATGAAACCTTTCCACCGCGAGCGCGCTTAAGGTGGTTATTAATAACAATTCGATTATCAATCATTAACTTTGCAGGAACGGCGCGAACACTCGTTGCAGTTGGAACAGTGAGTGAACCTTCCATGCTTGTAACAACGCGTGCACTGACTCCGCGAATAGGTTCAAACCTTGCAGCATCGGGTGTGCTTAAGACAGGAGCAGGTTTAACAATTGGATCTGCAGGTGTTGGGGTTTGCAGTGAACGATCACGAACAAGTTTTTGTGTTGCAGATGTTGTGGGTGCTGTAGGTGTTGCAGGTATTGCGGCTGCTGGTGCAACTGGTGCTGGAGTTGCAGCAGCTGGTGCTGGTGTTGCAACTGGTGCAGCTGCAGCAGCTTTTGGTGTTGGTGGAATTCCACCACGTGGTGCATCTGCAATTGGAGCACTAGTTGCTGCCGAAGAATTATGTGAAGAAGAATTATTTGGGTTATATGTTTTAAAGAATTCAATCCATGCTGGTTCGAGAGAAGAAGGATCTGCTAAATAGCGCTCGTACATTTCGTCGACGAGCCATTCATTGGCTCCAAAGTCCTGATTCGGATCCTTTGCCGACACTGGCGCTCCCCTGCTTGGCGAATTCAATTAACCGCTTTACTGCAGGCCTAAGAGTATCCGCATGCACGCAGGTATAAAAATAAGGAAAGCACGTAGAGAAGGCGAGATTGACCACATAAAGCAGCCGATTTCTGGGCGGGTAATCGAGTCAGCGGGCGCTCTGGCAATCTTTCGGGCACAGTATCGCCATGAATACATCGAGTGAATCCGCGGCCAAACTGGCGTTCGTCACCGGTGGATCGCGCGGTCTCGGATTCGAAGTGGCTCGCGGATTAGCTCGCACAGGAATTAGTTCAGTATTAATCGCAAAAGATGCAGCGAGATTAGAAAGCGCCGCCATTCAACTGCGCGCAGAGTTTCCAGGAATTACATTTGAAACAAGTGCGTGCGATTTAGAAGATCAAGTACAGACAAGAAAAACCGCCGAAGATTTAATCAGTAAATATGGAGCGCCATTTGCACTCGTTCTCGCCCACGGTGTGATGAGTGAGAAAATGTCTAAGACGCTGCGAACAACGGATGCGGAATGGCGCCGAGTTATGGCGATTAACTTGGATTCAGTTTTCACACTCGTAAATGTCATTGGTGCGCCGATGACGGAAGCGCGTGATGGTCGCCGTGTTGTGATCTTCTCTGCATGCCTTGGGCGAATGTCTGGTCCAGGAAATGCTGGTGGACTTGCTCCATATCGAATTAGCAAAGCTGGTGTTAACGCATTTGTTAGAAATCTTGCACACGAAACTGGACTCGGTGCACGTGGTTTCTATGTTGATGCAATCTGCCCCAATCATTCCCGCACCGACATGGGCGGCGCAGATGCACCTCGCAGCGCCGAAGAAGGCGCAGAGTGTGCAGTGTGGTTAGCTACTCGTGAATTTAATGCAGGAGATACAACAGGAGTGCTTTGGGAAGATCGACAGATTGTTGAGTGGTGATTATTTCTTCTCAGGAATAATCGATACAGCGCAATAAACAGTTAGTGCAGCAAAGAGAGCTAGCGGCAATGCAGCCCACCACAAACCTGCTTCAAAAATATATTTTGAAACTCCGATAGCAATCAGATTTGCTAGTACTGCTGGTGCGCGTCCATACATTCTCCGTGCCTTAAAACCATTGGCAGCCAGTAATAATCCAAATCCACCAGCGAGTGCCATGATCAGAATTCCAGAAATAACAAACCACTCGATTGATCCGCCATCCACTAATCCCTTAACAATGAGAAAAAGTCCGAGCGCAAGGATGAAAGAACCTTCGATGCGGAGTAGGGCTAC
>JBILSQ010000124.1:0-2734 GCA_044372035.1 Candidatus Planktophila sp.
GCATTGTTAATCCACCAGCTTTTAAAGCACCGAATAACAACGCAGCAAATACAGTGCCGAGTGGCCTTGCTCGACCTAAGAGCGCAACGGTGATGGCATCAAAACCAAATGATCCAGCAACTCCAGCGATTAATGCGTACTCAGTTCCAAGTACTTGAACAGCGCCACCCAATCCAGCTAAAGCGCCACAAATAACCATTACTGAAGTCAACACAAATGGAACAGACATTCCTGCAGTTTTAGCTGCAAGTGAGTTTGCTCCGACTGATCGGAATTGGAAGCCTAGTGTCGTTCGCGACAGAAGAATGTGAATTAAATACGCCACACCAAGTGCAACAAAAATTCCAAAATTAACCCGATAATCCACGCCAAATAATTTGGGAAGTTGTGCGTTTTCAAGCACTGGAGGTGCAATCGGATCTTGACGACCCTTTCGCAAGAAGGTTTGTGTGCTCAAAAGCCAGAGTAAAAAGTAAATCGAAATATAATTAAACATAATCGTGACGATTACTTCGTGGGCGCCAGTTCGTGCTTTCAGGAACCCAACGAGTCCTCCCCACAAACCAGCAAAAATCATTGCGGCCGCAAGTGCAGCGAGTACATGAATTACTGGAGGTAAATCAAATCGAAATCCAACGTAAGAAGCAGCTATTGCACCAAAGATGAATTGACCTTGAGCGCCGATGTTAAAGAGTCCGGCTCTAAACGCAAGAGTTACCGAAAGCCCAGTCAGAATAAGTGGCGCTGCTATAACAAAAGTTTCAGATAATGGATAAAAACCTAAGAAGAAATTTCGCGAAGTTAAGTTGGGGTCAAAAATGGATCCTTGAAGCAGTGCTAAATAAGCGCTGCCTGCTGAAGAGAAACCGGTTCCAAGAAACTGTAAAGGGGATTTCCAGAGCTTATAAATTTCAGGGTTTGAAAAGGCAATCAAAAGCCCTCCCGAAATAATCGCCAATAAGAAAGCTAGTAGTGGCAGCTTTATTGTTCTGAAGGTTTCTGACATCTTGGCTTTAAATGCGCTCATGAACTGACCTTCGGTTTGATGCCAGCCATAAGCAAGCCAAGGTCACTACGCGAAATTGATGCAGGAACAATGTCAATAATCGTTCCGCGATACATAACTGCAATTCGATCAGCCAATGCAAAAACTTCATCTAGCTCGGAACTGAAGAGGAGAACTGCTCTACCTGCATCACGTTCTTGCACGATTTTTTCATGAACGAACTCAATTGAACCTACGTCTAGTCCACGAGTTGGTTGAGATGCAACGACTACTTTTACCGGACGAGAGAGTTCTCGCGCCAAGACAACTTTCTGCTTATTTCCACCGGAGAGAGATGAAACCAACTCATTAGCGCCTTGGCTTCTGATATCAAATTCTTTAATTCGCTTTATCGCATCAGAATTAATGACATTGAGATTCATCATCAGTTTTTTCGCGTTCGGTGGTGATTCGTAAGTATCTAGAATCAAGTTCTCGGCGATAGAAAACGATCCGATTAAACCATCTAGTTCTCTGGATTCAGGAATAAAGGCAATTCCAGAGTGAAGCGACTCTTTAACACTTTTGCCAACAATATCGACTCCATCAACCATGATTTTTCCACTTACATGTGGCTCTAAATTCAAAATGGTGCGAGCCAATTCTGTCTGTCCATTTCCTTGGACTCCGGCAACAGCCACAATTTCGCCAGCATGAACATCTAATGAAAGATTGTGTAGCAATTCTCGGCCGGTACCGTCAATAACGTTTAGATTTGAAATCGAAAGTAGAGTCGATCCAATATCTGCAGGCTTTTTAGACATAGTTAAATCAACTGGTCGTCCCACCATCTGTGAAGCTAATTCTTCTTGCGTGGCAGTGGGCAATGCAGTTCCAACAACTTTGCCACGTCGAATAATTGTGATTCGATCAGCGGCTTCTTGCACTTCACGCAACTTGTGCGTGATAAAAATAATAGAGGTTCCGTTGTTCTTTAAATTCTTCATTACTTGTAGCAACTCATCTGTTTCTTGCGGGGTAAGAACAGCTGTAGGTTCATCTAAAATCAAAACTTTGGCGTTATAAATCAAAGCCCTGATTACCTCAACTCGTTGTTGAATACCTACAGGCAAATTTTCTACAATTGCATCGGGATCAACATCAAAATTAAATTCCTTGGAAATACGTGCAATGTCAGACCTTGCTTGGTCAAGATTTAGGACGCCAAATCCCTTAACTTTTTCATGTCCTAGAACGATATTTTCAGCAACAGTAAATACTGGAATGAGCATGAAGTGTTGATGAACCATGCCAATACCGGCAGCAAGCGCGTCGCTAGGTTCAGAAATTGTGACTGGCTTTTCATCAACTAAAATTTGGCCACTATCTGGCGTTAATAGTCCATAAACGATATTCATTAGGGTGGATTTACCGGCACCGTTTTCGCCGAGAATGGCGTGGATTTCACCAGCTTCGACCCGCAAGTCAATTTCATCATTGGCAACTAGAGCACCAAATTTTTTGGTGATGCCACGTAATTCGACTGACACTTGAACCTTTCGTCTTCTTCGTTTTTACCCAACCTATATGAAATTAAGCTGGGCAGGTTTTTAATCTGCCCAGCTTAATCTTTACTTCTTTATTATCTCTTTTCAACCACTGCTTCGATTAAGAAACAGCAACCGTACCGGAAATAATGTCTTCACGAAGTTGTTCAACTTCTGCTGCCAAGCCGGCATCAACTGTTGA
>JBILSQ010000125.1:0-2714 GCA_044372035.1 Candidatus Planktophila sp.
GATAACAAACCAATTGCAGTTCTAGTTCCGGGTGATCGCGAAGTTGATCTCAAGCGTTTACAAGCAAACTTAACTGGCATAACTGAATTAAGAATTTTCGAAGAAGAAGATTTTGCAAAGAATCCTAAACTCGTAAAAGGTTATATCGGACCACAAGATGCAAAGAGTTTTGGAATAACACTCTATGCAGACCCACGCATTGCTCCAGGCACAGCGTGGGTGACTGGTGCCAATAAGAAGAATTCTCATGCAAGAAATGTTGTCAACGGTAGAGATTTCACACCGGATGCATACGTTGAATCTGCAGAAGTGCGCGCAGGTGATGCGTGCCCATCTTGTAAAGAACCTGTGATTATTGATCGTGCAATCGAGATTGCTCATATTTTCCAATTAGGACGAAAGTACGCAGAAGCTTTGAATCTGACGGTTCTTGATCAAAATGGAAAGTCACAAGTAGTAACAATGGGTTCTTACGGAATTGGTGTTTCGCGTGCAGTGGCTGCAGTTGCTGAACAAACTCATGACGAAATAGGTCTTTCATGGCCAATCGAAGTTGCACCAGCAAAAGTGCATATCGTTGCAACCGGAAAAGACGATAAACCTTTTGATGTTGCTGAAAAAATCGGCACCGAATTGGAAAGTTTAGGCATCACTGTATTACTCGATGATCGACGCGATCCAAGTGCGGGAGTTAAGTTTAAAGATGCCGAGTTAATCGGTGTTCCAATAATTATTGTTGTGGGCAAAGCACTCGAACAGGGCAACGTTGAAATTCGCATTCGAAAGAGTGGAGAAAAATCTGAGAGTACTGTTGAAAGCGCTGTTTCAACCGTTGCCTCCATCCTTTCAAAGCTCTCTTAATCCATGTTTGGCGATATCACTTCAATAACAATTTTCTTTCTCATTCTTGCCGCTTTTAGCGCCGGATTAGTTGATGCAATTGCCGGCGGGGGTGGATTGGTACAACTGCCGGCCCTCTTAATTGGTTTACCGCAAGCAAGCACGGTTGAAGTTTTAGGTACTAATAAAGCAACATCAATATTTGGCACAAGCGCTTCAGCACTGACATATCGAAGAAGCGTCAAAACCGATGCAAAGTTCTTGGCTTCTATGGCAGTGCCCGCATTTCTTGGATCCGTACTGGGTGCACTCAGCGCATCAAAAATTCCAACACAATCAATGCGCCCAATAGTTTTTGTTTTGCTAGTTGCCGTCGCAATCTATACATGGAAAAAACCAGATCTTGGCTCGATTGAAAAGTTGCGTCACGATACAAAGAAACGATTCTCGATTTCAATCCTTTCGGGAACAGTGATTGGTTTCTATGACGGCATCTTTGGGCCCGGAACTGGTTCCTTTCTAATGCTGACATTGATTTATCTTGGCTTCGCATTTTTAAGCGCATCGGCAATTGCCAAGGTAGTTAATGTGTCAACGAATCTGGGAGCCATACTTATCTTTGGCTTTAATGGAGCAATCATTTGGCAAGTGGCACTTGTTTTGGCCACAGCAAACGTGGCAGGAGGATTAATCGGTGCTCGCTTGGCAATTCGGGGCGGCTCCAACCTGATCCGAAAGGTTTTCCTCTTCGTAACTCTTGCATTGATTATCAAAGTGGGAATAGACACTTTTACGAATTGGTAACTTCTTACATAACAGGATAATATTTGCTTACAACTTAATAGAAAGAAGATTCAAATGTCTCTCAGTGAGAAAATAACTGAGCTCGTACAACCAGTGGTCGAAAAAGCTGGCTTCTTTCTTGAAGATGTTCATGTTGTATCTCCAGGTAAGCACAGAATCATTACGTGCATTGTCGATGGACAGACTCCACTTAATTTAGATCAAGTTACGAGTGTTTCTCGAGATATTTCAGAACTATTAGATGCAGCATCTTTTCTTGATGAGACTGCATTTACATTAGAAGTAACTTCACCAGGAGTAGATCGCCCATTAACCCTTGCGCGCCATTGGCAGAAAAATCTCAACCGCTTGGTCAAAGTTGTAAAACTAGATGGTTCTGTCGTCAATGGAAGAATTACATCAATTGAAGAATCACATGCTTTATTGACCGAAGATATAAAAGGTAAATCAAAAGAGCACACTGTTGAGTTCGCCGACATTAAGCGCGCAACTGTTGAAATAGAGTTTAATCGTAAGGGTGATCTCTAATGCATGTAGAGATTGCAGCCCTGACTGCACTAACGGCAGAAAAAGAGATCTCTTTCGAACAATTAGTAAGTGCAATCGAAATTGGTGTCTTGACTGCTTACAATCAAATTCCAGAAGCCAAGCGTCATGCTCGAGCATTCCTAGATCGCGAGACCGGCGAGATTCAGATTCTTGTTCCACTCTTTAACGAACTAGGAGAGAAAATCTCTGAAGAACGTGACGAGCCAGAAGGTTTCACGCGCATAGCAACTTCTACAGCTCGCCAAGTGATAAAGATGAAAATGCGCGAATCAAATGATGCTGACATTGTTGGAGAATTTACCGCTTCCGTTGGTGATGTTATTTCAGGTGTTGTTCAACAGGGTAGAGATCCAAAGATGATTCACGTAAATCTTGGACGCGTTGAAGGAAAAATTCCTCCTCAAGAACAAGTTCCTGGTGAGGTCTATCAACACGGCGATCGCATTAAATGTTTTGTTGTTGAAGTTAAGCAAGGGCTCAAAGGTCCAGAAATCATGCTCTCTCGTTCACATCCAGCACTT
>JBILSQ010000021.1:0-9269 GCA_044372035.1 Candidatus Planktophila sp.
CAGAGTTCGATGCACTCGTCGCAGATGTAAACACCAGGACCGGCAATTAATTTCTTGACTTGCTTCTGAGTTTTACCGCAGAAGGAACATTTCAGCAGATCGCTAGTCTCGCCGATGCGTGTCATTTCACTCCTTTGTTCCCATTGGGGGAAATTTCTGGGAACGTCTAGTAGATAAGAATAGATTGAAGGCGCGTGAATACGCGGGATAAAGAAGCTTTACCGTGTTCGCCGAGAGAATAATTAAGCGAAAAAGTTATTACTGAGCCTTTGCTTTGCGGCTAGCAAGAACTTGATCGATCAGACCGTACTCGACTGCTTCTGCTGATGTAAGAATCTTGTCACGTTCGATATCTGCAGCAATTTCTGCTGGTGAACGAGTTGAGTGACGAGAGATTAACTCTTCGAGCAGTGTGCGCATGCGCAGAATTTCGCGTGCTTGAATTTCGATATCAGATGCCTGACCGCCACCTTCTGATGATGGTTGGTGAATCATGATTCGTGAATTCTCGAGCGCATAGCGCTTGCCCTTTGCTCCTCCTGCAAGAAGAACAGCTGCAGCAGAGGCTGCTTGGCCAAGACAGATAGTCATGACGTCTGGACGAACAAATTGCATCGTGTCATAAATTGCAGTCAGCGCAGTAAATGATCCACCAGGTGAGTTGATGTAAATCATGATGTCGCGATCTGGATCCATTGATTCGAGCGTTAGCAACTGAGCCATAACATCGTTGGCAACAGTGTCATCAATTGGTTGGCCTAGGAAAATAATGCGCTCTTCGAATAACTTTGTGTATGGATCTAAGCGCTTATATCCGTATGCAGTTTTTTCTTCGATAGTTGGAAGAACATAGCGATTTGTAATCTCTGGAATGTTATTCATTATTTCGCCTTCCCTGCATTGCCTGAAACTTGACCCTCTGATTGTGCGATTTGATCTACGAATCCGTATTCCTTGGCTTCTTCTGCTGTAAACCAACGATCACGATCTGAATCTGCAGTAATTTTGTCAACGCTCTGTCCAGTGTGGTGAGCAATAAGTTCGGCCATCTTCTTCTTAATTGCTGCCATGTTCTCAGCTTGAATTCGAATATCAGTTGCTGTTCCACCGATGCCACCAAGTGGTTGGTGCATCAAGATGCGTGCATTTGGAAGTGCGTAACGTTTTCCTGGTGCACCAGCTGTAAGCAAGAACTGACCCATTGATGCGGCCATTCCCATTGCAACAGTTGCAACATCATTTTTTACATATTGCATGGTGTCATAAATCGCCATACCGGCTGTAATGGATCCGCCTGGTGAGTTGATGTAAAGGAAGATGTCTTTTTCTGAATCTTCTGCTGCTAGCAAAAGAATCTGTGCACAAATTGCGTTAGCCATGTTGTCTTCAACTTGGCCCGCTAGAAAAATAATTCGCTCACGGAGTAAACGGCTGTAGACCTGTTCGTCTAATCCACCCATTGATGCTGGCGATGCTTGCGCAACAACCTGCGGTGTTTGCGGGTTCATGTGCTCCACGTGCGATCCTCCTGATATTTATTTACCTGTAGTGACCTTAACAATGTCAGCAGAAAAATTCTTCCCAATATGTGCAATTAAGCGCGTGAAATAGGTGATGTTCGCTCAGAGCGCAGAGATTATTCAGTTGCAGCAGCTGGCTTTGGAGCAAGGGCTTCTAGATCAATAACTGCTCCGGATTCGTCTTTAATCGATATCCGTGAAAGTACTCCTGCAAGTGCTTTGGCGCGGGTAACTTCTGCAACGAGTTGTTGAATCTGGCCAGCTTTTTGCAATTGCTCAGCGAATTGTTCTGGAGCCATTCCATAACGCTGTGAAGTACGAACCAAATACTCAGTGAGTTCTAGTTCGGTTACTTGAACTTCTTCTGCCTTCACGATTGCATCGAGCAAGAAATCTGACTTGAGCGAAGAACGAACTTGTCCATCTACTTCTGCACGGTGCTCGGCATCTTCGAGGCGACCTTCACCAGCTAGGTGCTCATTTACCTCTTCATCTACAAGAAGGTCAGGAACAGGAATTTCTGTCTCTGCCAACAATTTTTCAACGAGTAAATCACGTGCTTGTGCGCCTTGTTCCATCTTCTTAACGCGCTCTAAGCGAGTAGCAAAATCTGCCTTCAATTCATCCAACGTGTCGAACTCTGATGCAAGCTTTGCAAAGGCATCATCCATCGGTGGCAATTCGCGCTCTTTAACAATTTTAACTTCTACTTCTACGACACCTTTTTCGCCCTCGGCTTGACCAACGAGCTGTGTTTCAAAATCTTTCTTATCTCCCGCGCTCATTCCAATGAGCGCATCATCTAGGCCATCGATCATTCGGTTAGAGCCAACTTCATATGAAATATCAGATGCTTTTCCGCCATCAACTTCTTCGCCATTAATGCGAGCCAAAAGATCGAGAGTTGGGAAATCGCCGCTCTTGATTGCACGCTCAACTACGTTAAGAGTTCCAAAGCGAGCGCGAAGTTCGTCAATCTGTTCGGTGATATCTGTATCTGTCACTACAACGGTATCTACCTTGATTTCAATCTTAGAAAAATCAGGCAACTTAACTTCTGGACGTATATCTACTTCTACAGTGAAAACTAACTTCTCGTTATCTACGAACTCTTTGACATCCACTGTTGGACGTCCAATGACGAGCACAGTGTGTTCGCGAGCTGCCTTGCTGTAAAACTCTGGCAGAGCTGAATTAATCGCCTCGTCCAAAACAGTCCCACGGCCAACGCGTTGGTCGATCATCGATGCAGGAATTTTTCCCTTACGAAATCCAGGAATGTTTACTTGTGAAGCAACTTTCTTATATGCATCAGAAACATGTTGTGTGAGCTCTGCATAAGGAACTTCGATATCTAAACGAACACGGGTTGGAGAAAGTGTTTCTACCGTGCTCTTCACGAAGTTCTCCTTTTATATAAGTTACTTAAGTAAGTTGAAAAGTATGGTCGGGGCGGGGAGATTCGAACTCCCGATCTCCTGCTCCCAAAGCAGGCGCGCTAGCCACTACGCTACGCCCCGAGGCGCAAGTGGTGAGTCTAGACGAGATTTTCACCCTTGCTAACCGAGGCGATAACGTTAGCCCCGATTCGATAACCGTACTGCGGCAGAGGTAACCTAAGCCCAGCACAAAGACTGCATCAAAAATGCGGGTGTAGCTCAATGGTAGAGCCCCAGCCTTCCAAGCTGGCCATGCCGGTTCGATCCCGGTCACCCGCTCCAAAGTTTTACTAAGTAATTGAACCAACTTCGGTTAGCCACGCAACTCCCGTAAAACTAATCGGATCGACAGAAGAGTTTCCTCGTGTGTCTAGAACGGTTAGTTTAATTGAATCAACATCTACTCCGACTGAAATAGTTCCGTGAAACATTATTTCGCTTGTATGAATAGATCCATCCGCATTAGTTGTGAAGTAAGTCGTTATTTGCGAGCTCTTCAATCCCGTTAAGCCAGAATTTAGAACAATTGTTCCTTTGATTTCGCCGGGAAACCTAACTCTTGTTGCATTTAACATGATCGTAAACATGTACTTCTTACCAGGTTGTAGCAACGGAAACACAGCAAAGTAAGTTCCTGTACCGGGTGTCGATGTTGAAATAGTCCAAGGCTCCAAGTCAGAAACTGTCACTCCTAATGACCCAGAAGCACCAGCGGCTCCTGTCGCACCAGTTGCACCTGTACCGCCTGCTGGACCAGTTGGTCCCGCTGGTCCAGCACTTCCAGATGCACCCGCTGCACCTGTTTCTCCGGCTGCGCCACTAGATCCTGCAGCTCCAGTTAAACCAGTTGCACCTGGTGCACCTGCAGTTCCTGCACTTGTTGAAGTGTTTGTAATTGTTTTGCCATCAGATCCTGCAACACCCGGTGTGCCTGTTTTACCATCTGTTCCTGCGATACCACGCAAAGAAATGGCAGCGGGCCATGAATCGTTTTTCTTGGGTCCATAGATGTTTAGATTCTTTGTATCAATGTAAAAATCACCATTGATTCCGATGGATTTAATTGGTGCTTTTATACCGTTGAGAATTGTGTTCGGAATTGAATTCGCTGTTCTGCCTGCAGACTTTAACTTGATGACGGATTTCGTGGCTGCAAAACCTGGCTGAACAGCGAAAAGTGAGAGTGCGCAAAATATTGAAACAAAACGAATAAAAGAACGAGGACTATTCATGACGGAAGAGCCTTTCTTGTTGAACTCCAGTCTTCGCTCTACGTAGCTCCACGCGTATAGGTCTACCCCTACACCGGCGTTGTGAGAGAGGTAGCGCTCGCCACAAAAGAATTCACAAGGACCCCACAGGATTCTCGCCTTCCATTTTGAGGAAGTGGGGGTTTATTACAACTAGTTAAAGGCGTGGGGTCATTAACAGTTCTTACGGGACGAAGGGACAGTCAATGTCAAAGAGAACAATTGCAACTGTTGTACTAACAACTGTTGCACTTTCAGCTGGTGGTTTTGGAACAGCAAACGCTGCGACAAAATCAACGCGAACAGTTGTTAGCAAGTCAGTAACAAAGGTTTCGCAACCAAGCGCTAATGCACGCAGTCTGGCAGGACCAACTGCTGCGTTAGATGCCATTCTGTCTGGTTTAGTTACTAAGGGAACAATTACTCAGGTTCAAGCAGATGCAATTAAAGCCGCAGTAACAGCTGCAGCAGAAACAGCAAAAGCTAACCGTCCTGCAAAGGTCGGTGGACCAGATCGTGCGGCGATGGATGCATTGATTTCTTCGACGCTTGGAATTGATTCAGCAACAATCAAATCTCGATTGCAAGCAGGGGAAACTCTTGCCGCAATCGCAGGAGATAAGAAAGATGCATTAATTGCAGCTCTCGTTGCAGAACATTCCAAGAGAATCGATGCAAAAGTTGCTTCAGGAAAGATAACTGCTGCTCAAGCCACTACTTTGAAAGCTAGCCTTGTTGCGCACGTGACGCAAGAAATTAGCTCAGTAAAGGGCAAGAGTGGCCGTGGTGGACCTATGAGAGCGCAAGCTCCGCTAGGTGCGCCATCTAACTAAATATTCGTATCTCCTCCTTACGGGTAAGAAAGACCCGCTGCTAAGAAATTAGTGGCGGGTCTTTCGTTTTGTGGCAGTGCGCGTGAGAGTATTTCGCCATGCGCGTACACATCGGAAGTGATCATGCTGGACTTGAATTAAAGAACGCACTCGTTGAACACCTCAAGAGTTCTGGTCACGACGTTGTAGATCACGGGCCACATGTATACGACGCACTTGATGACTATCCAGTCTTTTGTATTCCGGCTGCGCAGGGCGTTGCTAATGAAAAAGGTTCTTTTGGAATCGTTTTAGGTGGTTCTGGAAATGGCGAACAGATGGCTGCCAATAAAGTAAAAGGAATTCGAGCTGCTCTTGTCTGGAGCGTTGAGACTGCAAAATTAGCTCGCGAACATAACGATGCCAATGTCATTGCAATTGGTGGTCGTATGCATCCAATCGAAGTCTGTAAAGAGCTGATTGAAGTTTTTCTAGCGACACCCTTTAGTAACGATGAGCGCCATGTTCGACGTATTGGTCAGGTTTCAAATTTCGAAACTAAGGGTTCTATTTAGTCTTTCGCTTTGTAATGAAAATCGCTGACGCGATGATCTTTCGCTAATCCTTTACCCTCAAACTTTGTATACGGGCGCCATTCGGGACGCGGTACTTCTCCTCCAGCGAATTGAGTTGAGTTCGCAAAAACATCACGAATCGATTCTGCGTATGGAACCCAATCCGTTGCGATATTTATGTAGCCGCCTGCCTTGAGTTTTCGGTGAATTAGCGCAAGGAATTCTGCGTTAACAATTCGGCGTTTGTTGTGTTTGAGTTTTGGCCATGGATCTGGGAAAAATAAGTGAAATCCATTAATGCTGTGGTCTGCAAACATAGTCTCGAGAATTTCAATCGCGTCGCCTTCGATGATGCGCACATTAGTTAGCTCGTGTTCTTCAATCAGGGACAGGAGTTTTCCAATTCCGGGTGGATGAACTTCGATGGCGATGTATCCATTTTCAGGATGGGCTTTGGCAATTTCAGCGGTCGCATCGCCCATTCCAAATCCAATTTCAACGATTACTTCCTTGGCGTTGGAAAATAACGTCTTTGTATCAACGATTGTTCCGAACTCAATTCCAAATTGGTGCCACGAACGAACAAGGGCGGCATTTTGTGCTCGAGTCATCCGCTTTCCACGTAATCGAAAGCTCTTGATTCCAGAACTCTGACTCTCTTGGCGTTCCACTGGGCAACTCTTACATGATTAGATATCAACCTGAAATCACACACGATAAGTTTTTGAGGAGTTCTTGTGCCAGGAGTAAATCTGACCCGCGATGAAGCAGCAACACGCTCTTCTCTGGTCAAAACCCATAGCTATCGCATAGATCTCGATCTCACGACTAGTGCACAAACATTTATTGCAAAGACATGTGTGAAGTTCTCTGGACTCAAGCCGGGACAGAGCACATTTATCGATGCTCTCGGTAAACGAGTTATTTCAGCATCACTTAACGGTGTTGCATTTGAAGTTAAGGATTACGACGGACAAACAATTCACCTGCCACCGTTGGCTGCAGAAAATGAGTTGTGCCTAGAAATAGAGGGCATCTACTCAAACACTGGTGAAGGTCTGCACCGCTTTGTAGATCCAGCTGATGGCGAGGTCTATCTCTATACGCAATTCGAGACCGGCGATGCAAGACAGATGTATGCATGTTTTGATCAACCAGATCAAAAAGCTACTTTTACTATCAGCACAATTACGCCAAAGCACTGGGAAGTCATCTCAAATTACGACATTGATTCAGTCACAGACATCGGTTCAGAGTCCAAGCTGACTCAATTTAAAGAGTCTCAAGTAATTTCCACCTACGTCACGGCAATCGTGGCTGGGCCATACCAGCACGTTCACGATGAATATGTGGGCGAGAAAACTATTCCACTCGGTATCTATGCGCGTAAATCATTCTTTCAATACGTCGATGCTGACAACATTTTTAGAGTAACCAAGGAAGGTTTTGCTTACTTCGAGAAGACCTTCGGTCTGGCCTATCCATTTGGTAAATACGACCAACTCGCTGTCGCCGAATACAACTGGGGCGCAATGGAAAATGTTGGTTGCGTAACTTTCCACGAAGATGTTTTGATTTTCAGAAGCAAAGTCACCGAGAGCAAACACTTGGGTCGCGCCAGCACAATTCTTCACGAAATGGCACACATGTGGTTTGGCGACCTTGTCACCATGAAATGGTGGGAAGACTTGTGGCTAAACGAATCTTTCGCTGAATGGGCTTCGTATATGGCAACGAGTGAGGCTACGAAGTACACAACTGCATGGACAGAATTTAACGCGCTACGAAAGAACTGGGCATATCGCCAAGATCAGCTTTCGACGACACACCCAATTGCTACAGAGATGAAAGATCTCGAAGATGTGAAGACAAACTTCGATGGTATTTCCTATGCAAAAGGCGCTTCTGTACTTCAACAATTAGTCGAACACGTGGGCCGCGATAACTTTATTAAGGGCCTTCGTATTTACTTCGCTAAGCACGCATTTAAAAACACAACTCTTAACGACTTGATGGTCGAGCTGGAAGCAACGAGTGGCCGTGATCTCAAGCCTTGGGCTGCAACATGGCTACAAACCGCTGGAGTAAATACGCTGCGCCCAGACATAGAAATTGAATCTGGTGTCTATAAGAAGATTGCAATTAAACAAGAAGCACCAACGATGCCTGTGGAATCAAAAGAGTTACGCCCTCATCGTTTGCGCATTGCACTCTTTGATATTTCAGGTGATGCACTTGTGAAACGCAAGAGCGTTGCACTAGATATTGCGGGTGCGCTGACCGAAGTAACAGAGCTTCGTGGTGAAAAAGAAGCAGACTTAGTCTTAATCAATGATGGCGACCTCACCTATGCAAAGTTGAGATTTGATGAGCGTTCAATTGCAACACTTAAATCTCATCTCGGTGGTCTCAACGAACCCCTTGCTCGCGCACTCATCTGGGCATCGCTGTGGGACTCAGTTCGAGATGGCGAACTCAGTGCATCTGATTACATTGCAATTGCTTTAAATGCTCTCGGAACTGAGTCAGATATTTCAATCGTTTCTGCAACGAATGTAAATATCGATACTGCTATCTGGCACTACGCAGCACCAGCTCATCGCGCCGCTCTTCGTGCAAAGGTCTCTGATGCACTTAACAAGTTCTTAAAGGCATCTGCCGCAGGAAGTGATCATCAACTTGCATTTGCACGAGCTTTTGCAGAATCCGCAGCGACGCCAGAACAAAGCAAAGAAATTGTTGAAATTCTCAATGGCTCAATTAAGGGTCTAACAATTGATGCCGAACTCCGTTGGCACCTAGTTATCTGCGCCGTAAAGCGCGGATTGTTAGGCGTAACAGAGATTGATGCAGAACTGGCAAAGGACAACACTGCGCACGGAAAGCAATATGGAGCACTTGCTCATGCAGCTATCCCAACTGCGCAAGCAAAAGAGAAGGCTTTTAACTCGGTCACGACAGAGAATCTAAGCAACACAATTCATGCATACACATGTCGAGGATTTAACGTTGCACTGCAATCTGAGCTACTGACTCCATTTATCGATCGCTACTTTGCAATTCTGATCGACCTCTGGAACACCAAGGGTTATGAAATCGCCGAAACAACAGCAACGATGCTCTTTCCTGCATTTATTGTCACTGATGAAACGTTGGCGAAGGCTCAAAAGTGGCTAGATGTCACAGGTAAAGATGCGCCAAATGCACTTCGTCGAGTTATTACTGAAGGTCGAGACGCACTTGCACGATCACTTCGTGCGCAGAAAAAGGATTCTTAATTACTCAAACTATTCAATGTGAGTAATTACAGACTTCGAGCTCTTCTTGCGTTGAGCCGTACCAGCGTAAGTAAGTACCGAGATCACAACAAACAGGACTGTCGGAACGACGACGAATGTAATGATGGTTTCGAGCGCACTGAGCGCAGGTCCAGGAATAAACCCATCTTCTTGATTGATCATGTTCATAAGTCTAAGTTATTTAGGCAGTTGCTGCTGCCACGCCAAATGGTTCGAGGTATGGCAACCACGTCTTATCAGTGCGTCCTGTACCAAGGATTCTCCACGCGGCACCTACGGGTTCGCGGGGAAGAGTGCGCAAACGCCAACCTAAATCTTTAAGAGGCTTGTCTGCCTTTAGATGATTACAGCGATGACATGCAGAAACTACGTTC
>JBILSQ010000022.1:0-9253 GCA_044372035.1 Candidatus Planktophila sp.
GTATTGGCTAGGCACTGGCGCACTTCCAACTCCAGCCGTAGAGGCAATTTTAAAAGTTACTGGCGATTGGCAAAAGCACAAGGGACTTCCTGGAACTGAAGGAACTCTCCGTGTTGCAGCACCTAAGCCACATAAGAGCGTTGCTTACGAAGCAGCAGTCAAGCAAGCAATGGATGAGCCAAAAGAAGGCGCAACAACTCTTAAGAAGAAAGCACAAGAGAAGTTAGCTGCCAAAGCTAATCCAGTTGTAGAAGAGACTCCTGCACCAGCAGCAGAAGCTGTTGTTGAAGAGACTCCAGCAGAAGTTGTTGCAGAAACTCCAGCAGAAGTTGTTGAAGAAGCACCAGCAGCAGAGGTTGTTGCAGAAGCGGCTGCTGAATAACAATGATGGATGAAGCTCTCGAACATCTCGTAAAAGGGATCGTCGATAATCCTGAAGATGTCATTGTTAAGGAAAAAACTCACCGACGCGGAACAACGCTAGAAGTTCGAGTTAATCCAGAAGACATTGGCAAAGTTATTGGTCGCAACGGCCGAACAGCTAAAGCTCTACGCACAGTCGTAAGTGCAATTGCAGGTCGTACAGTGCGCGTCGATCTCATCGAGACCGACGAGGCTCGCTAACAACTCTTCGCATATGCGTTTACTCGTGGGCCGTATTGGTCGTGCTCACGGAATTCTAGGTGAAGCGACAATCGAAGTTCGTACTGACGATCCAGATATTCGCTTTGCAATTGGCGCAACCGTAAATACAGACAAGCATGGTGATCTCACCATTGTTTCCGGACGTGTTCACAACGGCATTCTGCTCTTGGGGTTTAAAGGCATAACCACTCGTAATCAAATTGAAGAGTTGCGCAATGAAATGCTCTATTCCGATGTTGATATCAATGAATCAACTGGAGATGACGATGAATATCACGTTCTTCAATTGATTGGTTGTATGACATATCTAGAATCCGGGGAAAAATACGGCGAAGTATCTGATGTCATTAATCTTCCGGGGCAAGACCTTTTGGCAATAACAACTGAACAAGGCGAATCTCTTATTCCATTTGTGCATCAATTAGTGCCAGAAGTTGATGTAAAGAATAAGCGCATTGTAGTTATTCCTCCGATGATCACGGGGGAGATGAAATGAAGTTAGACGTAGTAACAATTTTTCCAGAGTATCTCGCTCCGCTGAAGTTATCTCTTCTGGGCAAGGCTCAGAGTGAAGGCCTAGTTGAAATAAACGTTCATGACTTGCGTGCACACGCAACTGATAATCACCACAGCGTAGATGACACACCTTACGGCGGTGGCGCTGGCATGGTTATGAAAGCTGAAGTCTGGGGTTCAGCCCTTGACCCGCTCCTTGTTCAAGACGTTGATCTCATTGTTTTAACTCCTGGTGGAAAGAGATTTAATCAACGTATGGCAGAAACCTTTGCCCAACGTTCACACCTTGTATTTGCTTGTGGCCGATACGAAGGCATTGATGACCGGGTTCGCCAGTATTACTCACAAGAGTCATTTGCTCATAAAAATGTTCGAGTTCATGAAGTTTCGATCGGCGATTATGTCTTAGGTGGCGGGGAAGTAGCTGCCATGGTGATGATTGAAGCGATCACCCGATTATTGCCTGGAGTACTTGGTAACCCAGAATCCATTGTCGAAGAGTCACATATGCAAGATGGATTCGCTGAATATCCAGCATTTACTAAGCCGCAAACATGGCGCGATATCAGTGTTCCTGAGATCTTACTCAGCGGAAATCATGCGCAAATTGCTGCGTGGCGCACACAATCAGCAAAAGATCGAGCAGAAAAGAATTTCTAACTCGTCAGTAAGTCAGAAGTTACCGTAGGCTTTATTCCATGTCGGAAGAATCAAGAAAAATCCAATCACGATTAATCCGCGACCTCGAACCCATCGTTGCAGTCGAACTTGAGCGACACCTTGGGATTCAAAAAAACTGGTATCCACACGAGTATGTCCCGTGGAGCGAAGGACGCGATTTCGCTGGTCCTCTCAATGGTGATGCATGGGAAGCAAAAGATTCTCGTTTGTCATCTGTCGCACAAGATTCGTTGATTCTCAATCTCTTAACTGAAGATAACTTGCCGAGTTATCACACAGAAATCACACTTTCAATGGGCCGAGATGGCGCATGGGGAAATTGGATCGAACGATGGACAGCAGAAGAAGGCCGCCATGCAATCGTGATTCGAGATTACTTAATGGCAACTCGAGGAGTTGATCCTTACGAATTAGAAGATTTACGCATGGCACATATGTCGCTGGGATATCAAACTCCTTATGACAATGACATGCTGCACACGATTGCATATGTCTCTTTTCAGGAATTAGCTACTCGTATTTCACATAGAAACACAGGCAAGATTTCTGATGATCCGATTGCAGAGGGCATGATGCAACGAATCGCATTGGATGAAAACCTGCACATGATTTTCTACAGAAATACACTTAAAGCAGCCCTTGATCTCGAACCTAATGCTGCGATGCGCGCAATTACCGATGTCGTTACAAATTTTGATATGCCAGGTGCCAACATGCCAGGTTTTGGTCGTAAAGCTGTACAAATTGCTCTTGCAGGTATTTATGACATGCAGCAACACCTTGAAGAAGTTATTGCACCAGTACTTCGTGCCTGGGATGTCTTTGAAAGAAATGACTTGTCCGGTGATGGTTTGGTCGCCCGAGACGAACTCGTTGCGTTCTTGAATAAAACTACTGAAGAATCAAATCGATTTAATGAAAAACGAGAGCACCACTTCGAGCGTCTTATTGCTCGCGGGCAAGAGCCAATTCGCATTCAAAAATGAGCAAACGCGTAATCTTTATCGAACACGATCACGTCAGTGATGGTGGACCAATCTGGCATCAATTCAAAGCCCGCGGATATGAAATTACTCGTTTCATTATTGTTGATAAAGAACATCAGAAGAATCCCAATGTCATTGTGCAGTGGCCAGATTTGCTCACATTTGATGTAGTAGTTGTCATGGGTGCGCCATACGCGGCATATGGTGATGATGTTGTTGGCAATTGGTTGTTACCAGAACTTGAAAAAATGAAAGAAGTTCATAACGCCGGAATCCCTGTGCTTGGAATTTGTTTTGGCGGACAGTTGATGTCGCGTGTTCTCGGTGGAAGTGTCTCGAGGTCACCGCGCGCAGAACTGGGCTGGTATGAAATCGAAAGTAAAGATGAAGCTTTAGTGCCGCGGGGTCCTTGGTTTCAATATCACTGGGACAGATTTACCTTGCCACCAGGTGCAACATTGATTGCAGAAAATGACTTATGCCCGCAAGCATTTTCATATGGACGAACCCTCGGCCTGCAATTTCATCCAGAGATAGATCCACAAGTATTGGACTTATGGCTTGATATGGAGGGTGGATGCGCTGAAGTTGAGTCCGAAGGCGTGGATGTTAAAGCGTTGCGTGTGCAGACAAAAGAACTTGAAGTACAAACAAATCAGCGCGGTTACGATTTAGTCGATAAATTTCTTGACCGTATCGCAACCGCGCCAATAAAGCGGATCTAGTTTTATTTAGATATCAAGCGGAGTGACATACGCTCCGGAAATACCACCATCTACTAAGAAGTTTGATGCTGTAATAAACGATGAATCATCGCTAGCAAGGAATGCCACAGCTGCTGCAATTTCAGTGTCATCAGCAAAGCGTCCCATTGGAATGTGCACTAAGCGACGTGCAGCGCGCTCCTTATCCTTTGCAAAGAGCTCTTGAAGAAGTGGTGTGTTCACTGGTCCAGGAGAGAGTGCATTCACGCGGATACCTTCGCGAGCAAACTGAACTCCGAGTTCGCGAGACATAGCCAGTACGCCACCCTTAGACGCTGTGTAAGCAATCTGAGATGTCGCAGCACCCATTGTTGCAACAAAGGATGCTGTGTTAATGATCGAACCTTTTCCGGCTTTTTGCATATATGGGATTACATATTTGCAGCAATGGAAAACACTCGTTGTGTTGACTCGCAAAACTCTTTCCCATGCATCAAGACCAGTAGTCAAAATTGAATCATCATCTGGGGGAGAGATACCTGCGTTATTAAATGCAATATCGATGCGACCGTATGTATCAAAGGCAACTTTGTACATGTTCTCAACATCTGAGGCACTCGTAACATCAGCTTTGACGAAGATTCCGCCAGTAGCTTTTGCAGCTGCTTCGCCAGATTCAGCGTTCATGTCTACTGCAACAATCTTTGCGCCTTCACTTGCCAAGCGCTTGGCTGTTGCAAGACCGATTCCGCTGCCCGCTCCTGTGATTACTGCTACGCGGCCTTCTAGACGTTGAGCCATTTTTCTTCCTTTTCTGTAAGTGTTCTTTAGTCGTTAGAAATAAAGACGTTCTTTACTTCGGTAAATGAATCGAGTGCATCAGGTCCAAGTTCGCGACCTAATCCTGATTGCTTGAATCCACCAAATGGTGTCCAGAAACGAACGGATGAGTTTGAGTTAACCGAGAGTGCGCCAGTTTCTATTCCACGAGATACACGCAGTGCGCGACCAACATCTCGAGTCCAGATAGATCCTGAAAGACCGTATTCGCTGTCATTAGCCATCGCAATAGCTTCTGCTTCATCTTCAAATGTCATGACTGATACAACTGGTCCGAAGATTTCTTCTCTCCACGAACGAGACTGCGTATTTTTTGGCAAGAGAACTGTTGGTGGCATCCAATAACCAGGTCCGCTTGGAGCAGAACCCTTAAAGGCAACTGGTTCATCTAAGAATGACTCAACAACATCGAATTGCTTCTTGGAAATAAGTGGACCCATGTCAGCTGTTGCAAGATTTGGATCTTCAACACGGAATTTCTTGACCGCTACTTCGAAGTGTTCCATAAAAGTATCGAAGGCAGATTTTTGAACAAGGATTCTTGAACGAGCACAGCAATCTTGTCCTGCGTTATCAAATACCGCACCAGGTGCACCAGCTGCAGCTTTTGCAACATCAGCATCGGCAAAGATGATGTTTGAAGATTTACCACCAAGTTCGAGAGTTACTCGCTTAACTTGGTCGGCACAACCCACCATGATTTGTTTTCCAACTGTGGTGGAACCAGTGAAAACAACTTTTCGAACTAGCGGATGGGTTACAAAGCGATTTCCAACAATGCTTCCTTTTCCAGGAAGGACATTGAATACGCCTTCTGGGATTCCAGCTTTGAGTGCTAATTCACCTAAACGTATTGCAGTTAGTGGCGTGTATTCGGCTGGCTTTAAAACAACTGTGTTTCCTGCAGCAAGTGCTGGCGCGAAACCCCAACCAGCAATTGGCATTGGAAAGTTCCAGGGAACAATGACACCAACAACTCCGAGTGGTTCCTTGAAAGTTACATCTATTCCACCAGGTACCGGAATCTGACGACCAAACAAACGCTCTGGGGCAGCTGCGTAATACATCAGAGTATTTGCAACGTTGTCTGCTTCCCACAGCGCATTTCCGCGAGTGTGGCCAGAGTTTGTAATCTCTAGTTGCGCAAGTTCTTCGCGATGATCTGTAACTATTTGCGAGAAGGCACGAAGTAATCGCGCACGTTCTCCTGGTGCAACGTTCTTCCAACTATCGAAAGCTTTTGCCGCTTTGGCAATGACAGCATCAGTTTCTTCTAAACCCAAAAGGTTTACAGTTTCTACGATGCTTTCATTTGCTGGGTTTATTACGTCATACGTAGATGGCACTTATTAGAACCTTTCGAAGTTTCGGAATAATTCCCAGTCAGTTACAGCCTTAGCGTATGCAGAGATTTCAACCCGAGCCATATTCGCATAGTGGGCTTGAACTTCATCGCCGAAGGTTTCCTTAACCCACGCACTCTTTTCCCAGAGATCGAGGGCTTCATTCATGGTTGAAGGTACACGTGGTGAATCAGAAACATATGCGTTTCCAGTAAATGCTGGCTCTACCTTCATCTTCTTTGTGATGCCATCAAGGCCTGCAGCAATGATTCCTGCAACGGCCAAATAAGGATTCACATCGCCACCAGGAATACGATTTTCAAGACGTAGACCTGCACCGCGACCGACTAAGCGGAAAGCACATGTGCGGTTATCGCGTCCCCAACGGATAGCAGTTGGAGCAAATGATCCTGGTACATAACGCTTATACGAATTGATATTTGGGGCGAATAGCAGCGAAAGCTCGCGCATGTGAGCAAGTTGGCCAGCGATGAATTGGCGACCAAGTTCTGACATGCCGTGCTCTTTATCTGACTCATCAGTCATCACTAACTCACCGTTTAAGCCACGGAAAGAAAGGTGAATATGTGAAGAGTTTCCTTCACGCTCATTTGGCTTTGCCATAAATGTCAGCGCATAACCCGCTTCTGCGGCAATCTCTTTAGCGCCATTCTTATAAATAACATGCTGGTCACAATTTGAAAGAGCGTCTGAGTACTTAAAGGCAATTTCATGTTGTCCAAGGTTGCACTCGCCTTTGACTGATTCAACAGTCATACCAGCACCTGACATGCCAAGGCGAATCTCGCGAAGCAGTGGTTCGATTCGAGATCCACCCAGAATTGAATAATCCACGTTGTATTGATTAACTGGAGTTAAATCGCGGTAAGCCTTGTTCCATGCTTCTTCGTAAGAATCTTTGTACACAACGAATTCGAGTTCGGTTCCGCACATTGCCTGCATGCCCGCTTTTTCGAGATTAGCAATTTGCTTGCGCAGTATCTGACGAGGAGATGCAACAACAGGGGAGTGATCTAGCCACTGCACATCTGCGAGCACAAGTGCCGCGCCCTCTTGCCAAGGAATTAGGCGAAGAGTGTTGAAATCCGGTGCGAGTTCAAAATCGCTATAGCCACGTTCCCATGATGACATTTCATAACCTTGCACGGTGTTCATATCTACATCGACTGCAAGAAGGTAATTGCATCCCTCGGTACCGTGCTTGAGAACTTCATTGAGAAAGTGATCTCCATGAATTCTTTTTCCGGTAAGTCGACCTTGCATATCCGTCATAGCTACAACAACGGTATCGATAGCACCTGATTGGATTGCAGCGGTTAATTCTTCAATTGATAGTGAACTCATAGCGGTGAGTATTCCACTTAAAGGACAAAAAAAGAACTCCCCCTCATCTCTAGGACGAGGGGGAGTTCTTTTATTTCTAGATTAGATAGTGCTCTTCGGTCCTGTGAACCACTTCTTGACTGAAAGGTGCCACCAGATCCAGAGCAAGAGCATCGATCCACCAACTAGTACAGGTGCATAGTTGACGAACTTGATGTCAAAGGAATCACTGGTTGGCCAACCCATAGGAGTCGTTGGCATGATGAAGTAGATACAGATAACAACAATTTCTGTAATTGCTATCGGTGCCATCCACTTGTACTTGCTTCCAAGATTCCATGAACCGGTCTTGAACTTATCGCCCATACGTAGACGTTGGTAAATTGGAACCAAGAACGCCAAGTATAAACCGATAACAGTAATTGAAGTAACTGCATAGAACGCAGTAGGTACAACGATTGGTGCATCAGCTGAACCAATGTTTACTTCAACAAGTGCTGGCAATGTAATTGTGAGAGCAACAGCTGCGCAAGCCAGAACAGCGTTCCTTGGAACCTTGTTCTTATCTACTTTTGCCCACATTTTGGATCCAGGTACTGCTCCGTCACGACTGAATGCAAACATCATTCGAGAAGCACTAGTAAGCGCTGATGTAGCGCAGAACATTTGGCCGAAGCTTGCGATGAGAAGAACTACACCTGCCCACTTAGCACTGAGTGCTTGAGCGAAGATAACGGCCACGCCGCCACCGCCTGCTGTAACTGCTTCTGCATCTTGAACTGCATAAAGGAATGCAAGAAGCAAGATCCATCCACCGATAGCTGAGTAGAAAATTGCTTGCCACAAACCGCGAGCTGCTGAGTGTTCAGCACCCTTGGTTTCTTCTGACATGTGTGCACATGCATCAAAACCTGTGATTGTGTACTGAGTTAGCAAGAAGCCAAGTGGAAGCACGTAGAACCAGAATGTTGTTCCGCTTGTTTCGCCGCCAGCTAGTCCTGCAGTGTTATTGACTCGCATTGAGAACATGTCATAAACAGACATGTGATTCTCAGGAAGAATAATGAGAACGCCAACGATGAATGCAGCACCGAATACGTGCCACCACACTGAGATGTTATTCAATGTAGCCATCAAGTGACCGCTTCCGATATTAAGAGCGGCGATAATTACTAGCAGCACGATAAACATGATGAACACACGTTGCAATGAGTATCCCTCTGCCCACGATGTGCTTAGTGATGAGAAAGAGAGATCAAAGAACGTCGCGCAACCGTAAGCAACTGATGCTACGCAACCAAATAGACCGAGCAGATTGAGCCAGCCTGTGTAAAAACCAACTTTAGCTCCACCCATTTTGGATGCCCACCAGTAAATTCCACCTGATGTTGGCATCGCTGAAACGAGTTCTGACATACAAAAACCAATAATCAGAATGAATAGTGAAATAATTGGCCAACCAAGTGAAATTGCAATTGGTCCACCGTTATTCCAGGCCTGACCAAATGTTGTAAAGCAACCGGCCAAGATTGAAATGATTGAGAATGAAATTGCGAAGTTTGAGAATCCGCTCCATGAGCGATCAAGCTCTTGCTTGTAGCCAAGTTCGGCTAAGCGTTTTTCATCGTTTTGTAAGTTTGACAAGTCTTACGCCTCCTAAATCATTTGCTTATTCAAACCGAGTGGTCTAAATAAGTTGGTGCTGGTTCGATGAGGGGCATCGAGGTACTCTTTCTACCTCATAGTGTGACTTGAGCGACAGGGGTTTGACGATAAATGTGCCGACTTTTGGGTTACGTGTCGCAAGAGAAGCAAACCTTTAACTCTGCAGTTGGGTCCGATTTCGACGCCTTTGTGACCCTTTCATCCGTACATTGCGATGGCTGGGGCGTGGCAACGATCGATCACGACAGAAACGTTGCACAGATGATTCGCCAACCTGAGGCAGCACACACAAGCAAAGGCTTTTCGGCGGCAATTGAAGAGTCGATTTCGGATGGGGCATTACTTCACCTGCGATGGGCAACTGCCGGATTACCAGTGAGTGAAAACAACACCCACCCATTTATTTATCAAGATGTTTCATTTATTCATAATGGTGCGACCTATCCACCAGCTGCACTCGAACCATTCATTGCATCGGATTTACGTGCACTAATTCAAGGTGATACCGATAGTGAGCGATATTTTTACT
>JBILSQ010000127.1:0-2691 GCA_044372035.1 Candidatus Planktophila sp.
AAAAATTCGCCAAGGGCATCCAACTTCACTTGGCGCGGCATCAGGAGCAGTTGCAGGTTTAGTAGCAATCACTCCTGCATGTGCATTCGTCGCACCATGGGCTGCAGTAGTAATCGGTTTCCTTGCCGGAGTTATGTGTACTGCTGCAACTGGCTTGAAGTATCGCTTCAATCTCGATGACTCATTAGATGTCGTTGCAGTGCACTTACTTGCAGGTATTTGGGGCTCATTGGCTATTGGTTTCTTTGGTGCGAGCTCCGTGAACAGTGTCGGATTAGATGGATTGCTCTACGGTGGAGGCGCTGCGTTGCTTGGTAAGCAAGCATTGGGCGTTGCATTCGTGGCCGCGTACTCATTCGTCGCAACACTCATCATCGGTTATGCGATTGAAAAGACAATTGGCTTTAGAGTAAAGCGCGAAGCTGAAGTCGCAGGTATCGATCTCAATGAACATGCTGAAACTGCCTATGAAATGACAAGCTCATCACGTGGAGGTGTAATTCTATGAAACTCATAACAGCAATTCTCAAGCCACATAAGTTAGAAGAAGTGAAAAGCGCTCTCCAAGAACATGGCGTCAAAGGAATGACGGTTTCTGAAGCCAGCGGCTTCGGTCGACAAAAAGGTCACACCGAGGTGTATCGCGGTGCCGAGTACACAGTAGATCTAGTTCCAAAAATTAGACTCGAAGTACTTGCCGAATCCGAGGATGTCCAAGGCATCATCGATGTCATTGTGGCGAGTGCTTCAACTGGAAGCATTGGCGATGGAAAAGTGTGGGCAATTCCAATCGAGCAAGTTGTTCGAGTCCGTACTGGCGAGCAGGGTTCCGAAGCCATCTAAAACTTCTTGCATAGCTCAAGTAGGCTCTGCACATGTTTGATGCACTCTCGGCTCGCTTTGCCAAAACTTTTGGCAATTTGCGATCAAAGGGAAAGATTTCCTCCTCCGATATCGATGCAGTTCTGGATGAGATAACGAGTGCTCTTCTAGAAGCAGATGTTGCAAAAGAGGTTGTCGATCTCTTTATCGAACGCATTGGTGCAGAAGCCGCTGCGCTTCTTCCAACTCTGCAAGCTGGCAGCAATCAAGCTCAAGCAATTTTCGATGTTGTTAATGCAGAACTCATCAAAATTCTTGGCTCTGAAGGTAGAAGGATCAGATTTGCTAAGAATCCTCCAACAGTAATCATGTTGGCTGGATTACAAGGAGCTGGTAAAACTACTCTTGCTGCAAAGCTTGCAAAGTTTTATAAGGACCAAGGCAATACGCCGCTCTTAGTTGCTGCCGATCTTCAAAGACCAAATGCTGTAACTCAGCTGCAAGTTTTAGGTGAACAAATTGGGGTACCAGTTTTTGCACCTGAAATTGGCAATGGTTCAGGAAATGCGGTTCATGTTGCACGTGATGGACTGGCATTCGCACAGTCAAAAATTCACAACATGGTTATCGTCGATACTGCTGGTCGATTGGGCGTTGACGATGAATTAATGGATGAAGCAATTTCCATCCGTGATCAAATCAAACCGGATGAAATCCTCTTTGTCATCGATGCCATGATTGGACAGAGCGCAATAGCCACGGCTCGCGCATTCGAACATGGCGTTGGTTTTGATGGTTTGGTACTGACCAAATTAGATGGCGATGCTCGTGGTGGCGCTGCGCTTTCGATTACAGAGTTAATCAAGCGACCAATCATGTTTGTTTCAACTGGTGAAAAAGTCAGTGATTTTGATCTGTTTTACCCAGAGAGAATGGCATCTCGAATTCTCGGGCTGGGCGATGTTGCGACGCTGGCAGAGCAAGCCAAGAAGGCACTCAATCCAGAGACGATTGCAAAGTTAGAAGAAAAATTTGCACGCGGCGATGATTTCACATTGGAAGATTTCTTAGAGCAGCTTGAGGCAATGGCCAACATGGGCTCAATGGGTAAGTTGCTCTCAATGTTGCCAGGTGCGGCATCGATGAAGAAACAAATTGAAAATTTTGACGAGAGCGAAATAGTTCGCACAAAAGCGATTGTTCAATCAATGACTCCGCACGAGCGACGCGATGTGAAAGTTCTTAACGGAACAAGGCGTGCACGAATTGCAAAGGGAAGTGGTCGAGCAGTTTCAGAAGTTAACTCACTTGTTGAGAGATTTTCTGCGGCGCAAAAAGCAATGAAACAAATGCGCAATGGGTCAGTACCAGCGGGAATGCCAGCTGGTATGGGTGCCGGTATGGGTCAGATGCCGAGTGCTAAAGCACCTGTGGTACACAAGAAGAAGTCCAAGTCAGGTAATCCCGCTAAACGGGCTGCAGAAGAGCGCGGATAGGCCTTAATTTCGCTTCCTGACTATCTGATGGCAAGATTAGCCACCTGTGACGGGGCCCTCTACCCCCGAAACATCCAAGTCCATCGCTTGGCCACATTGATTGCGCACCCCGCTGCGATCGAATTGGCACGGCACACATTTACAGGAGCACACGTTACTTGGCTACAAAAATTCGTTTAATGCGCATGGGAAAAATTCGTACACCCTATTTCCGTATTGTTGTTACAGATTCACGCAAAGCTCGCAATGGTCTATCCATTGAAGAGATTGGTCGTTACGCACCAGGACAAGAGCCATCATTGATCGAAGTTAATTCTGATCGTGCTCTGTATTGGCTAGGCACTGGCGCACTTCCAACACCTGCCGTAGAGGC
>JBILSQ010000128.1:0-2649 GCA_044372035.1 Candidatus Planktophila sp.
TGGTCGCGTTACTAAAGACGACGTAGCAATCATGATGGTTGAAGCAGAAGCTACTTCACACACGATTGATCTCATTAAGGGTGGAGCACCTACGCCAACTGAAGAAGTTGTCTCACAAGGTCTTGATGCTGCAAAGCCATTTATCAAGATTTTATGTGATGCACAATCAAAGCTTGCAAAGGTTGCCGCAAAGCCAACTGCTGAATTCCCAGTCTTCTTGGATTATCAAGACGACGTTTTTGCAGCCGTAGAAAAGGCTGCAAAGGATGATCTCGCGAAAGCACTTACTATTTCAGGTAAGCAAGAGCGCGAAACAAAGATTGATGAAATTAGTGCCTCTGTTAAAGAGTCAGTAAGTGCACAATTTGAAGGACGCGAAAAGGAAGTTCCTGCTGCGTTTCGTTCTCTCACTAAGAAATTAGTTCGTCAACGAGTATTGCGCGACAAGATTCGTATCGATGGACGTGGATTGCGCGACATTCGTGCACTATCTGCTGAAGTTGAAGTTATTCCACGCGTTCACGGTTCTGCAATTTTCGAACGCGGTGAGACTCAGATTCTCGGTATCACAACTCTTAACATGCTTAAGATGGAGCAACAGCTCGATACTCTCAATCCTGAAAATCACAAGCGTTACATGCACAACTACAACTTCCCACCATATTCAACTGGTGAAACTGGACGCGTAGGAACTCCTAAGCGCCGCGAAATCGGCCATGGTGCTCTTGCAGAACGTGCACTCGTTCCAGTTCTTCCAAGCCGCGAAGAGTTCCCTTACGCAATCCGTCAGGTTTCTGAAGCACTTGGTTCAAATGGTTCTACTTCTATGGGTTCTGTTTGCGCATCAACGCTTGCACTACTTAATGCTGGAGTTCCTCTACGTGCACCAGTTGCAGGTATTGCAATGGGTCTAATTTCAGATGATGTCGATGGCAAAATTGAATACGTTGCTTTGACAGACATTCTTGGTGCAGAAGATGCATTCGGAGATATGGACTTTAAAGTCGCCGGAACAAAAGACTTCGTAACAGCGCTTCAATTAGATACAAAGCTCGATGGAATCCCTGCTTCAGTTTTGGCCGGTGCACTTCACCAAGCTAAGGAAGCACGTCTTGCAATTCTGGATGTAATGAATGAAGCAATTGATTCACCGGATGAGATGAGTCCATTTGCTCCACGCATCATTTCGGTGAAGATTCCTGTTGATCAAATTGGTGCAGTAATCGGGCCTAAGGGCAAGATCATCAACCAGATCCAAGATGAAACTGGCGCAGATATCTCAATTGAAGATGATGGAACTATTTATATCGGTGCAACCGATGGTCCATCAGCTGAAGCAGCTCGTGCACAGATCAATGCAATTGCTAATCCAACAATGCCTGAGGTTGGCGAACGCTACCTCGGTACTGTTGTAAAGCTCGCAGCATTTGGTGCCTTCATCTCTCTTATGCCAGGAAAAGATGGCTTGCTCCACGTCTCGCAAATTCGCAAGATGCATGGTGGAAAGCGCATTGAAAACCTAGAAGAGGTTATGAAAGTTGGCGACAAGATTCAGGTTGAAATTGGTGAAATCGATCCAAAGGGAAAGCTTTCACTCGTTCCAGTTCTTGAAGAAGGCGCGGCATCAGCCGAATAAATGTCAGTTCGTCGCACAGTATTGCCTAGCGGTCTGCGCATCGTTACTGAAGAAGTATCTTCAGTTCGAAGTGCAGCCGTTGGCATCTGGGTAAATGTAGGTTCTCGTGATGAAGCACCAGCAGTTGCTGGTGCTTCTCACTTTTTAGAACACCTTTTATTTAAAGGTACGAAGCGCAGAAATGCCTTAGAGATTTCTTCAGCCATTGAATCTGTTGGTGGCGAAATGAACGCATTCACGAGCAAGGAGTACACCTGCTTCTACGCGCGAGTGATTGATTCCGATTTGCCGATGGCTGTGGATGTTATTTCCGATCTGATTACTTCATCTATTGTCACAGCCGAAGATGTTGATGCCGAACGTAAGGTTGTTCTAGAGGAAATAGCAATGCGTGATGATGATCCGAGCGATTTGGTTCATGATTTATACGCTGAAACTTATTATGGAGATACTCCCTTAGGGCGCCCAATTTTGGGAACCATCGATTCAATTAATGAAATGTCTCGCAATAGCGTCTTTAACTATTACAAGAAGCGCTATTTACCTCAAGATTTAGTTGTTGCAGTTGCAGGAAACATTAAGCACAAGCGTGTAGTTGCGATGGTTGAAGAAGCGCTCTCTCGCGATGACTTCTTAGATGTCAGCGGTACCCCGCAAATCAGAGCAAATACTCCAATCAAACGTAGCAAGCAGGGTCGAGTAGGAATCATTTATCGCAAGAGCGAACAGGCGCACATGTTCTATGGAATGGAAGGCGTTACTCGAAACGATGATCGCCGCTTCACAATGGGCGTTCTATCTGCAGCTCTCGGCGGCGGAATGTCATCTCGCTTGTTTCAAGAAATTCGTGAGAAGCGCGGTCTTGCATACTCTGTTTATTCGTATGCTCAACAATTTGCGGGATCAGGCCAGATTGGTTTTTATGCAGGCTGTAACCCAAGTAAAGCCATAGAAGTTGTAAACATCATTCAGGAAGTTTTGGCAGATGTGGCCGACAATGGAATGACGCACGA
>JBILSQ010000129.1:0-2648 GCA_044372035.1 Candidatus Planktophila sp.
CCTGCTTTCATCACTGACATATCTCTTCGGTTGGTCATCAGTGTTCACGGTCAAGAAGGTCGAGTACTCCGGCATAAGTAATCCAAATCAGATTTCGGCCGTTGAGCGAAAAGTTGGAATCCTCACCGGAACAAAGCTTGCACGAATCGAACCTCGCCAAATCTCCAACACAATTAAGTCGTTATCGTGGGTGGATGGCGCAGATGTATCGCGCAATTGGCTCTCTAGCTCGGTCAACATTTCGGTGCAACCCCGAACCCCAATTGGAGCATTTGGTAACAGCTACATTGACGCATCAGGGACGATTTTTGATCCCATAGTCAAACCAGTTGATGTGCCACGAGTAAGTGCACCGACTCCAGAAATTGGTTTAACAGCCGTCAAACTCTTTACATCGTTGCCCCAGGATTTTCGTCAAAATATCGCCTCAATGAATGCCCGAAGCTCCAATGATTTCTCCATGATTGTGCAGGAACCAGAGCGCCAGATAACACTTCGATTTGGAAGCGCTGATGAAGTAGACCTTAAAGTTAAAGTTTATAAGGCACTTGTGGCACTTGAAGAAAACAAAAAAGTTTCAACAATTGATGTATCTGCTCCACATGCACCGATTGTTAAGTAAGAAAATAAATTAAAAATATATTCGTGGCGGTGTTTGCTTACCGAGTTAATTCGCTTTACTTTCACCTCACGAATAAGAGAGAACACTAAGTCTCAACTCGAGGTTTACCGTTCTCAAGGAGGAGTACCGTGGCTTCACCGCAGAATTATTTAGCTGTCATCAAAGTAGTTGGTATTGGTGGCGGTGGAGTTAATGCAATCAATCGAATGATTGATGTCGGACTCAAAGGTGTCGAGTTCATTGCAATTAATACTGATGCGCAACATTTGTTAATGAGTGATGCTGATGTGAAGTTAGATATTGGTCGCAAATCAACTCGTGGACTTGGCGCAGGCGCCGCTCCTGAAAAAGGACGCGAAGCTGCACTTGATCACATAGATGAAATTGAAGAAATTCTTCGCGGTGCAGATATGGTTTTTGTTACCGCAGGAGAAGGTGGCGGAACAGGAACCGGTGGCGCACCAGTAGTTGCAAAGATTGCACGCGAAATTGGCGCACTAACAATTGGTGTTGTTACAAAACCATTTAGCTTTGAAGGAAAGATTCGAACAGCTCAAGCAGAAGAAGGTATCGAAGCACTTCGCTCAGAAGTAGATACATTAATTGTTATTCCAAATGATCGATTGCTTGCAATATCTGATCGTTCAATTACTGCAGTCGATGCGTTCAAGAGTGCGGATCAAGTTTTGCTATCTGGCGTTCAAGGAATCACAGAGATAATTACACAGCCAGGTTTAATCAACCTTGACTTTGCAGATGTTAAAACTGTTATGACTGGTGCTGGTTCTGCGCTTATGGGAATCGGTTCTGCTCGCGGTGAAAACCGTGCAATTCGCGCCGCTGAACTTGCAATCTCTAGTCCGCTTCTAGAAGCATCCATTGATGGTGCAATGGGTGTCCTTCTCTCAGTTGCCGGTGGTTCTGATCTAGGTCTCTTTGAAATTAATGAAGCGTGCGAACTTGTTCAATCTGCGGCTCATCCAAATGCAAAAATCATCTTTGGTACCACAATTGATGATGCATTGGGCGATGAAGTTCGCATCACTGTAATTGCAGCTGGCTTTGATGGGGGAGAACCAAAGAAGGTTTCAGTTCCTGTAATCAATGCAGCAACTCTGGCTGGCAACGCCAATCCAGTTCCAAGCAATGATCCATTAGCCGTAGCTCTTGATCTTGAAACAGATCTGACCCCACGTCCACGAGTTACATTTGAAGAGCTTGTTGCTGAAGATGAAATTGATGTTCCAGATTTCATGAAATAAGAGTGAGCTTTACATTCTTTACCGATCGCCTTGGTGGATATAGCCAAGGCGATTTTTCTTCCCTGAATTTAGCCCTTCATGTTGGAGATGATTCCGATACGGTTTTGCGCAACCGAGAGTTAGTCAACAATGCCCACGGCAACACGATGTATATGAATCAAGTGCATGGTGATGTTGTGCAAGTAATTCACGAGCACTCTGATCTAAGCCCAACCTGTGATGCCTTAGTGACTACGGTTCGTGGAATTACGCTGGCAGTTATGACTGCTGATTGCATTCCTTTATTGCTATCCAGTGATGCTGTTGTTGGCGCAGTGCATGTTGGAAGACGTGGCTTAGTAAATGGCGTCGCACGAAAAACCGTACAGGCCATGCAAGATTTGGGAGCCGAGGCAATTACTGCACATATAGGCCCAGCTGTTTGTGGCACATGTTATGAAGTAGATGAAAACACCTTTAACGAAGTTGTTGCTAAGCACCCATTATCTGCATCCAAGACCGTGCAGGGCACCCACGCTTTAGATCTCACGCACGCTTTAGTTGCAGAGCTTGAGCACTTGTCCATTCCAAGCACTGTTGATTCACGGTGCACAATGGAGGATCCAAATCTTTTTTCTTACCGCAAATCCCATCGCACCGGACGTCAGGCAGGTTTAATTAGGTTATGACTTCGCGATATGAAGAAATTGCAAGCAATTTAAATGGCGTAATCGAGCAGATTAAAGCTGCTGCGCAATCAAGTGCTCGCACATACGAAGAGATCA
>JBILSQ010000130.1:0-2640 GCA_044372035.1 Candidatus Planktophila sp.
CAATCACTGGGCGAATACGGATGGATTCATCTTTGCCGCGCGGAAAATTCTTCGCAATTTCGCAAGATTCAAGTAAGAATTTAGTTTCGCAGTTAGATGCACGAAAAGGCGTACAAACCGAGAAGTTTTATGTTGATCTTATTTCCGCCTCAGATGCGCGCATGAATCCTGATGTACCAGTTGAATTGCCAGAACTAAGCGATGGTCCGCATATGGCTTATGCCCTGCAATGGGTCTTTTTCGCTGGGTTAGTTATTTACGGAAGACGATTAATTAGAAAGAGTGCTTAAGTCTTGTCTTTCATTAAGTTCTGAGTACAAACCACCGGCGGCAATTAGTTCGTCATGCTTTCCACGTTCAACAATAACCCCATGTTCAAGAACAATAATCTGATCAGCATCTCGGATAGTGCTTAAGCGATGTGCAATGACGATGCTTGTGCGATCCCTAAGGGCAGATTTTAAAGCTTTCTGCACTAGAGCTTCATTTTCAGAGTCTAAGTGAGCCGTTGCTTCATCCAGAATTACTACAGATGGGGACTTCAGTAACAAACGTGCTATCGCCAAACGCTGCTTCTCTCCCCCGGACAATCTGTGTCCTCGTTCTCCAACAAGAGTGTCAAACTTATTTGGAAGAGATTGCACGAGTTCCCAAATCTGAGCTGAGCGACAAGCTTGCTCCATCTCTTCCTCTGTTGCATCATGTTTTGCATAGCGCAAATTTTCAGCGATGCTTTCGTGAAATAAATGCGCATCCTGAGTAACGACGCCAATACTTGATCGCAAAGATTCGAGGGTTAAATCCTTTACATCGATTCCATCAATTTGAATAGAACCCGAAGATACATCGTAGAGTCTTGGAACTAATGTGCTAATTGTTGTTTTACCTGCGCCCGACGGACCCACGATGGCTGTAAAACTTCCGGCAGGAACAGTAAATGAAACATTCTTAAGTACTTCCCCGCTCTCTATGAACTCTTCTTTCGCTGCTGATTCAAGAGAAGCGAGCGAGATCTGGTCAGGTCGAGGATAGGAGAAAGAGACATTTTTGAACTCAATCGAAGGAATTTTTTTTGCTAACTCTTGGGCGCCATTTTTATTTGAAACCATAGGTTGAAGATCGAGTACTTCAAAAACTCTTTCGAAAGAAACGAGTGCAGTCATAACGTCGATTCGAAGATTCGATAAAGCTGTTAAAGGGCCGTACAAGCGAGCGAGTAAGGCAGTTATAGCTAGCAAAGTACCAACAGTTACGGTGCCGTTAAGTGCTAAGTGTCCACCAATTCCATAGGCGAAAGCTGTTGCTATCGCTGCGACACTGGTGAGTGCGATGAAAAACAAGCGATTTAACATGGCCATGCTGATTCCTATGTCAGCAACTCTTCGAGCCCGAGAACGAAAGAATTCATTTTCATTATCTGCCTGGCCATAGAGAGATACAAGCATTGCTCCCGAGACGTTGAAGCGCTCTGTCATAGTTGATGACATTTGCGCATTTAGCTCAAAGGCATCTCTGGTTAACGACTGCAGCTTTCGCCCTACCCATTTAGTGGGTATTAAAAAAGCGGGTAAAAGAATAAGTGAAACAACTGTTATCTGCCACGAAAGAAAGAGCATGGTTGCCGTAACGAGAATCAGGCTAACAACATTGCTGAGTACGCCAGATAAAGAAGAGGTAAAAGCCTGCTGAGCTCCGATAACATCTGAGTTAATGCGAGAAATAAGCGAGCCAGTTTGAGTTCGAGTGAAGAATGCAATCGATTGCTTCTGGACGTGCTGAAACACTTGCGACCGAAGGTCATAAATCAAGCCTTCACCAATACGAGCTGAAAACCAGCGACCAATAATGCTCATGATCGCATCAGCAACAGCCAGCAATCCAACTATGAAAGCAAGGCGAGTAATCAATTCGCCATTCTTTGGTATCACGCCATCATCAATTAATTGCCTCAATAGCAGCGGCGTAGCAACAACTAAAAAAGCATCAATAACTACTGTTATTAGAAATATAGTTAAGTACAGACGATACGGCTGTGCAAATGAAAAGATACGTTCTATGGATCCCGGTTTAAGTTTTTGATTCTTAACCGATGGATCAGCAGTCATTGTCCGATGGGCGGACCACACTGCTTGAACTGACATATTTAAACCGTGAATCCCAACGCACGTAATTGTTCGCGACCATCATCAGTGATTTTATCTGGACCCCATGGTGGCATCCACACCCAATTTATTTTTACATCCGCAGCCATTCCGGCGAGTGCTTGTCGTGTTTGGTCTTCAATGACATCTTGGAGTGGACATGCCGCAGAGGTCAGAGTCATGTTAATAACTGCAATATTTGCTTCATCAACCATGATGTCATAAATCAAACCAAGGTCGACTACGTTGATTCCTAGCTCAGGATCAACTACATCTTTCATTGCCTCTGTTACATCATCAACATTTGTTGGCATTTCACGAACCCTTCTCTGTGGAGGTTAGTTTAGTTCTTTTTCTGCGCTTGTACTGAAGCATCTTTAAATGCCATCCAGCCTAACAATGCACATTTTATGCGCGCAGGGTATTGCGATACCCCAGTGAGTGAAACAGCATCTTCAAGAATGGTCTCATCCGGCTGACCATTACCTTTGCTCTGCAT
>JBILSQ010000131.1:0-2622 GCA_044372035.1 Candidatus Planktophila sp.
TGGTATGCAATTTCAGGGCTTCTAGTAATTGTTTCCATCGGAGCGCTCTCCTTGCAAGGTTTGCACCTCGGTATTGAATTCAAGGGTGGATCTTCTTACACAGTTACCAAGGCTGGTGCGTCGATTGCGCAAGCTGAATCAGCTCTTCAAAGAGCTGGCATAACTGGAGAAAAAATTATTCAAAAAGTTGGAAATGATAAAATTCGTGTTCAGACAGGTTCACTCACGAATGCAGAATCCAATGCTGTACAAGATTCTCTGGCAGCTACTTTTGCAGTAGCAGTTGACTCCATAGACACTCAGATCATTGGGCCTTCATGGGGTAAAGAAATCACACGCAAAGCCTTGTATGGCTTGATTGGATTTCTCATCGTTGTCATTTTGTACCTGGCAATGGCTTTCGAACCCAAGATGGCACTTTCAGCCATTATCGCGGTGATTCACGACGTTTTCATCACTGTTGGTATTTATGCTCTCGTTGGTTTTGATGTTACGCCGGCAACGGTAATTGGGTTTTTAACTATTTTAGGATATTCGTTATACGACACGGTCGTCGTTTTTGATCGAGTTCGAGAAAATACTAAATCGATTACATCTACATCTAAAATGACGTATTCGCAGGCGGCTAATCTGGCGGTAAACCAGACTGTTGTGCGTTCAATTAACACAACAATTGTTGCTTTGATTCCTGTTGGATCAATTCTCTTTGTTGGAGCAGGTCTGCTCGGAGCTGGAACCCTCAAAGATCTTTCTTTGGCTCTTTTCATTGGTTTGGCTACGGGTGCTTATTCATCGATCTTCATTGCTACTCCATTATTGGCATCAATGCGCGAACGTGAACCGGCAATGCAAGCGTTATCTAAGCGAGTACACGCTCGTTCCGGAGCACCTGCATCCGCATCTATAACAACAACTGATACATCAGCTTCAGAAAAACGTGGACCACGCAACCAACCAAAACGTAAAGGCCGCAAGTAAATTTATTTGCGTCCCAGATGGACACACTTTTACAGCCTCTGATCAGCTCTTTACAGGAGCACGATCCAAAGTCTGATGTAGCAAAAGTAGAAAAAGCCTATGAAGTTGCGAAGGCTGCGCATCTTGGGCAATTACGTAAATCTGGTGATGAATACATTACTCATCCTGTTGCCGTTGCCCAGATTCTTTCCGAGCTAGGTTTGAACGATTCAACAATCATCGCCGCGCTTTTGCACGACACAGTTGAAGATACTCCTTACTCATTAATCCAATTAAAGAGTGATTTTGGAGATGAGATTTCATCCCTAGTCGACGGCGTAACAAAATTAGATAAATTGTGTTATGGACCAACTGCCGAAGCAGAGACCGTTCGAAAAATGGTTGTTGCAATGTCGCGAGATATCAGAGTTCTGGTCATCAAATTGGCCGATCGCTTACACAATGCTCGCACATGGAAGTATGTAGATACACAGAGCGCCGAACGCAAGGCCCGAGAAACCCTAGACATCTACGCCCCCCTTGCCCATAGGTTAGGAATGAATGCGATCAAGTGGGAGTTAGAAGATCTTTCATTTGCTGTTCTAGAACCAAAAAAGTTCGAAGAGATATCAAGACTTGTTGCTGAACGAAGTCCATCGCGGGATGCGCTTACTTCTCAAGTAATCCAAGAGGTTGAAGAAGATCTAGCTAAGGATTCGATTGAGGCAACAGTTACTGGACGCAAAAAACATTTTTTCAGTGTGTATCAGAAGATGGTTGTCCGAGGTCGAGAATTCAATGACATTTACGATTTAGTAGGAATCAGAGTTCTGGTTAATGATGTGAAAGATTGTTACGCAGTATTGGGTTCTATTCACGCGAGATGGTCACCGGTACCAGGTAGATTCAAAGATTACATAGCGATGCCGAAGTTCAATCTTTATCAATCACTTCATACGACAGTGATTGGTCCAGATGGCAAAGCTATTGAGATACAGATTCGTACTTTCGAGATGCACTCTCGTGCTGAGTTTGGAATCGCTGCGCACTGGAAGTACAAGCACGGCACAGATACAAATTCATCATCACCACAAATGCTCTGGCTCAGGCAGCTACATGACTGGCAAAAAGAGACTGAAGACCCATCAGAATTTTTGGAAGCGTTGCGATTTGATCTTGGCACTCCCGAAGTTTTCGTCTTTACGCCGAAGGGGAGCGTTGTTGCTTTACCTGGTGGTTCAACTCCAGTCGATTTTGCTTACTCGGTGCATACCGATGTTGGAAATAGATGCGCCGGTGCGAAAATCAATGGCCGCTTAGTTCCTTTGGATACTCGATTAAATAATGGAGATGTTGTTGAAGTTGTAACGAATAAGAGTGAATCAGCAGCGCCATCTCGTGATTGGTTGAACTTCGTCAAGAGTCCACGTGCCCGATCAAAGATTAAAGCGTGGTTTAGCAAGGAACGACGGGAAGAAGCCATTGAAGCTGGACGCGAATCAATTGCACGCCAGATGCGCAAAGCTGGATTGCCTCTTCAGAAGATATTTGCAGGCCACGCACTTCTTGAGCTTGCACATGAGTTGAGATATCCAGATATCTCGGCGCTGTATTCCGCTGTTGGTGATGGTCATGTTTCTTCGGCTGCGATTATTGACAAGCTAG
>JBILSQ010000023.1:0-8972 GCA_044372035.1 Candidatus Planktophila sp.
GGTGTGGATAATTCGAACATCTGTTCGAAAAATAGTCGTTAGGACTGACACGCGCAAGCCCCGCGTGCGACACGCCTGCAGCAAGCATAGATAGTTGAACTTTCAACTACTTTCACCTACCTTTAACAAGTTAATACCCACCTATAAAGGAGAAACATGGACGTAGTAGTACTCATTGGTCGCCTGCTATTTGCAGCGCTATTTATTGGCTCAGGCATTGGTCACTTCGCAAAGCTTGAAGCAATGACTGGATATGCAAAGTACAAGAAGCTTCCTGCTGCAAAGCTCGGAGTTCTTATCAGCGGTCTGTTCTTCTTACTCGGCGGAATTTATATCGCTATCGGACTATGGGTTGATCTTGGTGCCCTATTGATCGCTATCACAGTAATTCTTGCAGGAATCATCTTCCATGCTTACTGGAAAGAAACTGATGCAACAGCAAAGATGAATGAGCAGATTGCATTCAACAAGGATCTTGCACTTGGCGGAGCAGCACTAATTCTCTTCGCACTTATTGCAAGCGGAACAATTTCTGGATCAGATTTTGGTCCACACGTAGGAAGTATTAGTTTATTTAACAATTAAGCCGTAATAACAAAGAGCCCTCAGCCCATGCTGGGGGCTCTTTGTTATTCCATCAGCAGACCTACTACTCTTCCTCGTATGACCGTAAAAAAAGCATTCATTGCTCTTTGCGCAATCGCACTTATATCTACTCCCATGGCTCAAGCATCTGAGCCACTTTCGCAAGATACGCGAATGAAATTGGTAAAAACGCTTACTGGAGATTTGGCCCCTAAATCAGTTCTCTCGTCAGGTACAGGACTAATCAGTGCGCACAACATGATGTACAAGCACACCGTCACTTTCTTTAACTCAGAGTCAATGGAGCTTGTTTCAACTGTTAAAGACAGTGTGGATCTCAAATCCTTTGGATTTTCAAAGTACAGCGGTACCTATCGCGGGGCACCAGTTGAAGGCGCTTTCTCTCCCGATGGCGAGTATTTGTACTTCACAAACTATGCAATGTATGGCAAAGGATTTCGTAAGGAAGGCACCGATACCTGTTCTCCATCATCCGGTTATGACACAAGTTTTCTATCTCGCATAAATTTGAGTACTTACGCAATTGATGCCGTTTACCCCGTTGGATCTGTGCCTAAGGTTGTGCAAGTTACGCCAGATAACAAATATATCTTGGTCTCTAACTGGTGCTCGTACACACTCTCGGTTATTTCAGTGGCCGAACAGAAAGTTGTTAAGAGCATAAAAATAGGTCGCTACCCACGTGGCATCGTTGTTACCAAAGACAGTGCATTTGCTTACGTTGCAGAAATGGGCGGCAATCGATTGCATAAAATAGATCTGGCAACATTCGAGCAAACGTATATTCCTATTGGATCAAATCCCCGTGCACTCGTACTTTCACCTGATAACAAGACCCTGTATGCAACCTTGAATCTTTCTGGACAGATTGCTGCATGGGATTTAGTTGCTAATAAATCGCTAGGCAAAGCCAAGATTGGACAAGCGGCTCGAAGCCTGGACATCTCATCCGATGGCACTGCCCTCTTTGCCACTAACTTTAAAAGCGGAACAGTGTCCAAGGTTCGAACTTCGGATCTAAAGGTTCTACAAACAGTCAAAGTCTGTTCAGAACCAATCGGAATTTCATATGACGCTCCCACCTCTCGTACGTGGGTGGCTTGCTACAACGGTTCGGTCAAAGTCTTCGCTAACGAATAATTTAATGCCCTAAAGTTCTGCCATGTCAGCAATCTTTGAAAATGCCTCCGTTGCGCGGGTGCAAGGGCTCATGAAAGAACTTGGAATGAGTGGCGAGATTACAGCGCTGACCGACAGTGCACGGACTGCAAAAGAAGCAGCAGAAGCACTTGGGATTGAAGTTGGACAAGTTGCATCATCAATTGTTTTTAAATTAGATGATGAGTCACCACTTCTCGTAATAACTAGCGGGCGTCATAAAGTTGACACAGATCTTGTTGCCAAAAAATTAGGACAGAGCAAGTTGCACAGAGTCGATGCCGATTATGTGAAGGAAAAATCTGGCTTCTCCATCGGTGGCGTCTCCCCTATTGGCTGGGTATCAAAGGCCACAATCCTTATCGACCAAGCGCTCAATGATTACGACGTAGTCTGGGCAGCTGCTGGACATCCTCACTCAGTATTTCCAACAACATATGCTGAACTCATTGCATGTACTGGTGCTAAACCAATGGTCGTAGGAGAATGAATTCATGAAAAGATTATTTAATACAGCCGTCCTTCTCTCCTTTGCCTGGAACTTAATGCTAGTTCTCGGTGTAGTACTCAATATGGACTACGCGCTACCTCGAGCAGCGGGCGGGCAATTTGAATCTTTTCCATTTTCAATTAGAGCACTCTATCTAAGCCAAACTTTTGTTCTGTTGTATCAAATTTATGTTTATCTACAAATTCTGCAGAAAAAATCTGTCAGGCCTGTCTGGGTACCGAGAGCCTTTGCTTATTTGGGTCTCGTAAGTGTGTTTATGAATGCAATTTCACGCTCTACTCAAGAACAAATCAACGTTATTCCAGCAGCAATTATTTCTGTTGCTTTCTTTACAGCAGCAATGCGAGACCGCAATAAATGATTTTGGAAAGCCAAGTTTTTAATGGTCCTTCCGAAAGTGAAGTATTAGTCCTTATTCACGGTATGGGCTCTGCTGCAACTGCATGGAAGTTAACAATTCCTGAACTCACACGTCACGTAACTGTGATTACTCTGGATTTGCCAGGGCATGGAAAAACTCCGATGTCTATTTCGCAAGCTATGGATCCACGATCACTAGCTGATGCAGTGGACGAAACCATGACGCATCTCGGTATAGAAAAATTTCATCTATGCGGTAACTCGCTAGGCGGTTGGGTCGGTCTAGAAGTTGCAGCAAAACACAGTGGCAGAGTTTTATCCTTTACTGGTTTAGCTCCTGCTGGCTTATGGCTTGCTCCCTATACCGCGCGTTATCCCGGAACAGCATTGCTCAGAGCCATCGCAAAAACAACGCGTCCACTAACGCCCATTGCTCTGCGTTTTGAATGGGGAAGAAAACTTGGCTTTGCAGATGTGAGTCCACTGTGGCGCAACCTCAGTTATGAAACATGTTTTGATGCTTCGGTTGCAATGTCGAGTGCCACTGGATATTTCCCTGCGTGGGATGGAATGCTTAAAAAACGATTTGATTCGCCAATCCCACAATCCATTCCTATAACAATTATCTTTGGCGATTCCGATAACACGTTGCCGGCTTCAAATTGCCAAGAACGTTCGGTAGTCCCAGCCCATAGCAAATGGTATGTAATCGAAAATTGTGGACATGCACCAATGTGGGATCACCCAACAACTGTGACGCGTCATATTCTGGAAACCACGCAATCTCGCTCATGATTACTGCGCTCTATTTTTTCAACACTCCATCTCGTTCCTTGCCATTAGCAATCTGGTCTATGGCTTTAGACCGTGGGCGTTTGCGCAGATTTAAAGGTGTGAGTTTTGCCAAGATGTTGGGCGCTGGCAAAGGTGAAACATTTACTCCGCGGGACGCCGACATTAATCGCTGGGGTTTTTTAGTTGTCATTGAAGAAGAGCAATTAGCAGCTCTGGATCAATCAAAAATTGTAAAAAAGTGGCAGCGCATAAGCACCAGCGAGTATCGAATTCTTTTGGATCCAATCTCTTCACATGGAAAATGGAGCAAACGCGAACCATTTGAAGTTAAAGAAAACGTAGGTGCAAATGGAAAAATTGCAGCAATTACTCGTGCTCGAATAAAGGCATCCCACACATCTCGCTTTTTCTCATCTGTCCCCCCAGTCACGGCATCACTTCATGGAAGTGCTGGATTGCTGATGGCAATTGGAATTGGTGAAGCGCCAATTGGATTGCAGGGCACATTTTCTCTGTGGAATAGCGCCGCCGACTTGCGAACATTTGCATACAAAGGCGAGGCCCATATCAAGGCGATTGCCGATACTGAGAAGTTTCAGTGGTACGCCGAAGAACTATTTGCACGCTTTAGTGTGCGCGAAGAGCGTGGTTCAATGATGGATAAGCGTTCGAACTAGGGCAGAATTACGCCCATGTCGATTCGCCACTATTCACCCCGCAGAAATCGCAGGAACGGAATCTCTTTTCGTTCTAAAACTCTGCTTGGAATAGTTCTTGGCGTCACAATTGGTTTGCAAATTCTGTATCCACTCATTGATGGCGAATTCCTACGAGTAGTAACAATTGCAACTGTGTATTGGGCAGCCGGTGCAATGGCGCTACATGCGTTGCTTGCATACGGCGCACGATATGCATTTACATATCTTTTCGTCACCGTCTTATTTGCACTGATCATTGAATCTATTGGCGTCAATACAGGATGGCCATTTGGAACGTATGAATACGATCCTTCACTTGGTCACACAATTGCGGGAGTTCCATACGTTGTTCCATTTGCATGGGTGATGATGGCCCACCCAGTTCTGATTGCTGCTCGTCGCGTCGCAGGTAATTGGGTATTTCTCTACGGAGGCTTTGCAATGATGGCGTGGGATTTATTTTTGGATCCCCAAATGGTTGCAGCCGATCGTTGGCGTTGGACATTCGATGGTGCACATGTTCCGTTTCAACCAGAGATTCCACTTTCAAATGCTGTTGGATGGCTCTTAAGTGGAATGACACTGATTGCGATTTTGCACCAAGTACTGCCTCGTGATCGTAGAAAATCGAGTGCAAGTTTCGGAGCAGTAGATCTTTGGTTGGCTTGGACTTTCTTTGGAGGAGTTGTTTCCAATCTCTTCTTCTTTGACCGTCCAGGTGTTGCTTTCATCGGCGGAGTTGCCTTTGGTCTTTTCTTTCTACCCTATGCATTCTCGCGATGGCTCGGCCGTCCGTAAGACTTCACAATGCTTGAACTCTCATTATTGATTTGCATCATCGCACTCTTAATCACAATTCTTAATGTTTTTTCAATAATCACTCCACGTAGCGGTGGACAGATTAATCAAAAAATAAGCGTGCTGGTGCCTCTGCGAAATGAAGAAGAGAATGCTGTGGCGATCATTGAAACACTTGCCGCACAAGAGAATTTATCTGATGTTGAATTTCTGATTCTTAACGATAATTCAACGGATAAAACCTTTGAACTAATCACATCAGCTGCTCGCGGTGATTCACGATTTAAGATTCTGCAAGGATCGACCTTGCCTGATGGATGGCTCGGAAAACCGTGGGCACTCGAACAACTTAGTCAAAGCGCTCTAGGTGAAATGCTGGTCTGCATCGATGCAGATGTTCGTTTGAGCAAGACGGCAATCGCATCTGCAGTCGATTCGATGCATGAACACGCTTTGGATTTCTTCTCTGCTTACCCATCACAAGTTGCTCGCACATTTGGCGAACGAATGATTCAGCCTTTACTTCAATGGTCGTGGATCTCATCTGTTCCGCTTGCAATTGCAAAACGTTCGAGCAATCCATCCTTTGCTGTGGCAAATGGTCAGTTCTTTGCCGTAAAGAAAAGCGCCCTGATGAAATCTGGTGGTTATTCATCCATAAAGGCAGAGGTTTTAGATGATATGCAAATGGCGCGAGTGCTGCTTCGAAATAAATTTAAAGGAACTGTTGGCAATGGAGCGCTGATTGCGCAGTGTCACATGTATTCATCGTGGAGTGAACTGAGAAATGGATATGCCAAATCGCTATGGAAAGGATTCGGCGGAGTATTCGGATCAATCATTGCCATTGCTCTACTCGTGCTGACGGGAATCATTCCAATCGTGAGCGCTGCTCTGGGTTCTCCCCTTGGTTGGTTCGCTTTCGAAGCAGTTCTTATCTCAAGATTAATTAGTGCAAAAATCACTCGTGCCAACTTATTCGACTCTCTCTTACATCCAATCTCTTCTGTACTGCTTATTTATTTGATCATCTATTCATGGCTTATGCGCGGACGCATTCAATGGAAAGGCCGCGCAGTATGAGTCAGGTAATAGTCATCGGTGCTGGCATGGGTGGAATGTGTACGGCTGCCCGTTTAGCTCGACAAGGACATTCAGTGCGTGTTCTGGAGAGTTCGGATAAACCAGGCGGCAAATGTCGCACTGAATGGATCGGCAAATACGCTTTTGATACTGGTCCTTCACTTCTGACACTGCCTGCAGTTTATCGAGATTTTTTTGCGCGTACCGGAAAGCATCTTGGACAAGTTCTAGATGTTAAAGCTGTTAATCCAGCTTTTGATTACAGGTTCCAAGATGGCGTGCAACTAAAGTTCGCAAATCTTGCACATCATAAAACGCAAGAAGAAATCTCTCGTGTGCTCGGTCCAGAAGTTGCGGCGCAATGGGATGCACTCATGAAGCGCGCAGAGAGAATGTGGGATGTTTCTCGCGAACCATTCGTGGAATCCGAACTAACTTCAATTCTTTCACTAATGAAGCGTCCAACGTTGCTCCGTGATTTAAAGGTAATTGCTCCGTGGAAGTCACTTCGTGATTTAGCAGAAGAACTATTGCCTGATACACATCTTCGCTACATTCTCGATAGATACGCCACGTACAGCGGATCAGATCCACGATTAGCACCCGCTGTGCTTTCAACGATTGCATTCGTTGAAGAAGCCTTTGGCGCATGGCATATCACTGGTGGAATCGGAAAACTCTCTGAAGCTGTCTATCAACGCTGCATCGATCTTGGTGTTACTTTCGAATTCAACACACCGGTTGAAAAGATCAATCACACTAAAGCTAAGGTCACTGGTGTAACTCTGAAATCAGGTCGCACTATTGAAGCTTCAATTGTCGTAGCCAATGCCGACGCCTCACTCGTTTATAACTCGCTACTCGATACAAAGCTTCGAAAGACAAAGAGTGCGAGAAAGAGAATTTCAGCGAGCACACAGTCATTAGCTGGGTTTTCACTTCTGCTTGGATTGCGCCCAGATCCAAGTGCTGCACCGATGAACCACCACACGATTCTTTTTCCGAAGGATTATGACGCTGAGTTTGACGCAATCTTTACTACTCGCACTCCGGTGAAGAATCCAACAATCTATGTGTGTGCTCCGCACGATGAAACCATGGTTAAAGAATCTGGTGCGCAATCACTCTTTGTGTTGGTCAATGCTCCAGTTCATGATTCAACTGGCAAGGCAGGTTGGAATTGGAATGACGATAATTTCAATCGAGATTACGCCAACACCATCATTGATCAGATTGAAGCTCAAGGCATTTCAATACGTGATCGACTAGATGTTTTTGAAGTTCGTACACCTGCAGATCTTGAAAGAAGCGTGAGCGCTCCAGGTGGAGCAATTTATGGAACATCGAGCAATGGAGCGAAGTCTGCATTTTTGCGAGCACGCAATAGATCGCCACTCAAAGGTTTGTATTGTGTTGGTGGTTCTGCTCATCCTGGTGGCGGATTGCCACTCGTTGGGTTAAGCGCAGAAATAGTTGCTAATGCAATCGGGAATACGCAAAACGCATCACGCTTACTGCACTAAATAGAGAAGCTCCGAGAAAAACCCAGGTAGCTACTTCTATTCCAGGCAGATCTAGATGCCATGCGATTAAAACAATAAATATGAAACTTGCTCTTACCGGTCTTTCGGTAATTGTTACGAGTCCAAGATCCTTAACTCCCAAAGATGAAACTCGGGCACGCATGTATTCCTGGACTGAAGCAATTAACCAGAGCGAAATACACAAAAATGCCGGTACGCCAATTACATACAGTGCATAGAGCCAGAGCGCTTCACTTATTCGATCGGCTACGGAATCAAGAAGTGCGCCCCAATTTGATGCGCGATTTTGAAAAATTGCAACGCTTCCATCGATACCATCAAAAAATAGAGATACAACAATGAGTGCAACAGCCCATGGTGATTGCGCTGTAAATGCAACGCCGATTGCGCTGACCAATCCCAACATGGTTAATGCATTCGGAGTAATGCGCAAGAGCGTGCACAGCAACCCAAACCTGTATGAAATGGCTAGCCATCGGCCAACTATTCCCGTCGTTGGCGCAGAGTTATGGAGTTCGCTCCATCTATCTGTAAATTGCTCGCGCGTAATCAATGGCTAATGCCTTTCTTAAAATGACTATAACTATTGCGCAGGGTACCGTTACCGCGTGGGTAATGAGAAGAACGCTGAACCAGCTGCGATTCGCCAGTTAATCGAGAGCGAACTCGCAACCTTTCTGGGAGCCCAAAAGAAGTATTTAGAATCAATTGGAAGCGAACTCACACCAGCGTCTAACGCTCTCTCATCATTTCTATTAGATGGCGGCAAAAGGCTTCGACCACTCTTTGCATATTTTGGTTTTCTTAGTGCAGGTGGTTCTCACTCCCCTGAAGTAATTCGTGCATGTTCTAGCCTTGAACTACTGCAGGCGTGCGCGTTAATCCATGATGATCTGATGGATGGTTCAGATACCCGCCGTGGTAAACCTGCAATTCATAAACACTTTGAAAAATTACACTCACAAGAGAGTGCAGTTGGCTCATCCGTCGGTTTCGGACAAGCCGCAGCAATTCTCTTGGGCGACTTAGCACTTGTTTATTCTGATCTCGCTCTGCACCAAAGTGGAATAAAGGCAGAAGTACTGCCACAAGTCTTAGCGGTCCATGATGAAATGCGCGTGGAGTTAATGGCTGGACAATTCTTAGACATTTACGAACAAACCAGAAGTACTCATACTGTTGAGCGCGCACTCACCATTGCTCGATACAAATCTGGCAAGTACACAATTGAGCGCCCGCTACATTTTGGTGCAGCCCTAGCTACCACGGATAAGAAGACCCTCGCTGAAGTGACTTCACATTTATCGTCTTACGGATTGCCACTCGGTGAAGCATTCCAATTGCGCGATGATCTGCTGGGAGTATTTGGCGATCCTGATTTAACTGGCAAGCCTGCCGGAGATGATTTGCGTGAAGGAA
>JBILSQ010000132.1:0-2562 GCA_044372035.1 Candidatus Planktophila sp.
GCAGAAGGTGCAATTGCAATCGTTGCTGGCTTTCAAGGAATTTCGCAAGATACAAAGGATGTCACAACACTTGGTCGCGGTGGTTCAGATACAACTGCTGTTGCACTTGCTGCAGCGCTAGACGCGGATGTCTGTGAGATTTACACAGATGTTGATGGTGTCTTTAGTGCAGACCCACGAGTTGTTCCTGCTGCAAGAAAACTAAAAACTGTTACGTATGACGAGATGCTCGAACTCGCAGCATCTGGTGCAAAAGTTTTACATCTTCGTTGCGTTGAATACGCACGTAGATATGACCTACCAATTCACGTCCGTTCATCATTTACAACCAACGAAGGAACATGGGTGGTCAAAGATCATCCTGAAGGAGGCAACATGGAGCAAGCAATCATCTCGGGTATCGCACACGATAAGTCCGAAGCAAAGATCACCATCGTTGGTGTTCCCGATCGCACAGGTGTTGCTGCTCGCATCTTCCAAGCAATCGCCGATGCTGACATCAACATCGACATGATTGTGCAAAATGTTTCTGCTGCAGCCACTGGTCTTACAGATATTTCATTTACTCTGCCAAAAGCAGAGGGCGCTAATGCATCAAAGATTCTTAAAGGTATTCAAGGTGAAGTTGGATTCTCATCAATTCAATACGATGATCAAATCGGAAAACTCTCACTCGTTGGCGCTGGTATGCGCTCACACCCTGGCGTTACTGCAACATTCTTTGCTGCGATGTCAGAGGCAGGCGTAAACATCGAAATGATTTCTACATCTGAAATTCGCATCTCAATTATTTGTCGCGAATCAGATCTTGATCGTGGCGTAAAAGCAGCGCACACAGCCTTCGAACTAGATGCTGATCAAATCGAAGCTGTTGTGTACGGAGGCACAGGACGATGAGTACAAAACCATCACTTGCAGTCGTCGGCGCCACTGGCGCAGTCGGCACAGTAATGCTCAGCATTTTGTCCGAGCGTCCAGATGTATGGGGCGAAATTCGTTTGATCGCATCCGCTCGCAGTGCTGGCAAAAAACTTAAGTGTCGCGGAGAAGAGCTCACTGTTGTTGCACTAACACCAGAGGCGTTCGATGGCATTGATGTTGCAATGTTCGATGTGCCAGATGAAATTTCTGCAGAGTGGGCACCAATTGCTGCGTCCCGTGGCGCAGTAGTAGTCGATAACTCAGGTGCGTTTCGCATGGACGCCGATGTTCCACTAGTTGTTCCAGAAGTAAATCCAGAGATGGTTAAACAACGTCCACGTGGAATTATCTCTAATCCAAATTGCACAACTCTTTCAATGATTGTTGCAATGGGTGCGCTGCACAAAACCTACGGACTAAAAGAGTTAGTTGTCTCTTCTTATCAGGCAGCATCTGGTGCGGGTCAATCAGGTATTGATGCACTGCGTGCACAGATGAAACAAGTTGCAGGCACAGATGCGGGAGACACTGCAGGAGATGTTCACAAACTTGTGAACGATCTTGGACCATTTCCAGCACCTCTTGCACTTAACGTTATTCCTTGGGCTGGTTCGCTTAAGGCTGATGGTTATTCATCGGAGGAACTAAAAGTTCGCAATGAATCACGAAAGATTCTGGGACTTTCAAATCTTAAAGTTTCTGCAACATGTGTTCGTGTTCCGGTCATTACAACTCACTCATTGACAGTACACGCAGTCTTTGAGAAAGAACCTTCACGTAAAGCAGCGCAAGACATTCTTGCTAATGCTGCTGGCGTTAAGTTGGTTGATGATCCAGAAAACTACAAGTTCCCAACACCGGCGGATGTTGTTGGCACAGATCCAACATGGGTTGGTCGTGTTCGAAAGAGCATCGATGATCCAATGGCGTTAGACCTATTTGTCTGCGGCGATAATTTACGCAAAGGCGCTGCGCTTAATACAGCGCAGATTGCTGAATTACTTGCCGTCGAATTTACTAAGTAGGCTATGCCCATGAGCATTAAAGAAACTTTGCAAGCAAATCTGACTGAAGCTATTCGCAGCCGTGACGAAATTGTCTCTGGCACGATTCGCATGGTTTTAACTGCGATTACTAATGAAGAAGTATCAGGTAAAGAAGCTCGCACTCTGACTGATGCCGAAATCATTACTGTGCTTTCACGCGAAGCAAAGAAGCGTCGTGAAGCAGCAGAAGCATTTGCAGATGCTGGGCGCGCAGACAAGGCAGCTCTTGAAAAAGCCGAAGGTGAAGTAATTGCTAAGTATTTGCCAGAACAGATGAGCGAAGATGAAATCAAGAAACTTATTGCTGCAGCCATTGCACAAACTGGAGCAAGTGGACCAGGGGATATGGGCAAAGTAATGGGAGTTATCAAGGGTCAAACCGCAGGAAAAGCAGATGGTTCGATTGTTTCCGGTCTAGTGAAAGAAGCGTTAAATAAATGAAATTTGAATACGCAACTGTTCCTTTGTTATCTCACGCTACAAAGCAGATCCTTGATACATGGGGTTCTGATGGCTGGGAACTCGTACAAGTTATTCCAGCACCAGGTACCGGCGAACAATTAGTTGCGTACATGAAGCGAGAGATCAAGTGAGT
>JBILSQ010000133.1:0-2556 GCA_044372035.1 Candidatus Planktophila sp.
TTCCCACGTCATATATGTGCCATCTCCACTGTGTAATGGAGTTGCCCCACCACTTGCAGCGTTTAGCCAGGAAGCTAAGTAAAACTCTTCATTGGTTGCAAGCAGGTCTGCGGCTCTTGATTTAATTCTTTCTTCATCAATAAATATAACTTCGGTGTTCTCAGGCATTCGATCTAAAATACTTTCGGTGGAATCAACCAATAAAGGAATGAAAGATTCCATGCCTTCGCTTGCAATTCCTTCTGAGATTTTTTCTAATATTTCGGAGGCTTGAGGAAACTGCGAGATAAGTGCCTTCGCTTTTGCGCGCACTTCTGAAGAGAGCAACAACTCACGACATGGCAAAATCTTGATGACGCCTTCTATGGGAGCTGTCGTGCGCTGACCGGCAACATCAAAGTAACTAATGTCTTCAATCTCATCGCCAAAAAAATCAATGCGAACAGGTTGATTTGCTAGTGGCAGAAACACGTCAAGAATTCCACCGCGCACTGCAAACTCGCCACGACGTTCGACTAAATCTGTGCGTTGATATGCAAGTTCGCCAAGGTGATCAATAAGTTCTTTAAGATCACATTGAATTCCAACTGCGAGTTCGCGTACTGGTTTTGCGGCAAGTGAATTAATAATTCGATGGATAAGACCGCGAACCGGAGTTACGACTATCGGATTCTTAAGTTGCTTGTTTTTCAGTTCGATAAGAGTTGATATTCGTTGCGCAACAGTGTCACTTCGAGGACTTAATCGTTCGTGCGGCAAAGTTTCCCATGCAGGAAACTCAAATACTTCTGCGTGTAATTCGCGCAGATCATTAACAAAGTCTTCGCTGGACCTGCTAGAACTCGTAACAATTAAGAGTGGGCGTTCGGTGGCACGAATTGATGCAAGAAATGGGTGCAGTGGCGATGGCGCAATGATGCGCTTTTTCGATTCGAGAGCATCACGAATATGAGCATCGGTGGCGAGTGCATCGCGTACCAATTTCATGTATGCCCCCTGTCTAGAAAAACGCCTAAGGCCCCAACTCCGTGAGACCGGAGGGGGCTTAATAGGGCAAGTCTAAGGCAGGTGAACCTGCCATGATTAGCCAATGTCTACGCAAGATTCCGCTGCAGCCATCGGTAATGATGGCGCTGGTTTGCGTGCCGATGTTCGAAAGCTTGGTGATTTACTCGGTGAATCACTAGTTCGCCAAGAAGGTCAAGAGTTACTTGAACTCGTAGAAGCCGTTCGTAAAGCAGGCAAAGACGGTGGTGGCGACGAACTCTTATCAACGTTATCTATCGAGCAATCGGTTCAGTTAGTTCGTGCGTTTAGTACATATTTCAACTTGGCTAACGTTGCAGAGCAAGTTCACCGTGCACGAGTTTTATCTGATGCCAGAGCACAAGGTGGATCGTGGATGGCAAAAGCCGTGGACAAAATTGCCGCGGCGCAGAGTGCAAAGGTGCCTGGTCACGAATTTTCTACAGAAGATGTAAAGCATTGGGTCAGCGAATTAATGGTTCGTCCTGTTTTTACTGCACATCCAACTGAAGCTGCTCGACGCTCTGTTCTAAACAAATTGGGACGTGTAGCAAAACTCTTGGATCAGCCAAGTACGCCATCTCAACGTGATCAATTAGCAGAAACTATCGATGTGTTGTGGCAAACAGATGAACTACGTGTTGGACGTCCAGAACCACTAGATGAGGCTATGAACGCTCTTTACTATCTAGATGATCTATTCAAGTTAACGATTCCAGAAGTTCTCAACGATTTTAAAAATGAGATTAAAAGACTCGGAGTAGATCTTCCGTTAGATGCTCGTCCGCTCTCATTTGGAAGCTGGATTGGCGGAGACCGAGATGGCAATCCGAATATCACGGCATCAATCACTGAATCTGCGATGGTGCTACAAGTTGGCCATTCAATTCGCGTAACAATTGCAGCGATGGATGAGTTACGCCAGATGCTCTCAGTTTCAACAAGAATTACTGGAGTCAGCCAAGCGTTATTGAAATCAGTCGAGGAAGATCTCAAACATATTCCGGAGTTTGAGGAACGATTCAAGCGCTTAAATGTTCAAGAGCCTTACCGTTTGAAAGCAACAGCAATCGTGCATCGCCTTGCATTCACTCGTAATCGTCACGCTGCTGGTACCCCTCATGTTCCACACCGTGATTACAACAACACGTCAGAACTATTGGCGGACCTCACTTTGATGCGTGATTCATTGCTTGAAAACCGCGGCGAATTAATGGCCACAGGCTTACTTGAAAGAACAATGCGTACCGTTTCAGCCTTTGGTCTTACTCATGCAACTCTCGATGTTCGCGAACACTCTGATGCCCATCACCACACACTTGCTTTCGCATTAGGTGACTCATATAAAGATAAGAACCATCAAGAGCGCTTTGCCATTCTTTCAAGCGAGCTTTCGTCATCAAAGAAGTTAGATTTTGGAAAATGCGATGAACGCGCACAAAAAACACTTGATACTTTTAGAGCCATCTTCGACATTGTTCAGCGTTTCGGCCCTGAATCAATTGAGACTTACATCGTTTCAATGACAAA
>JBILSQ010000024.1:0-8773 GCA_044372035.1 Candidatus Planktophila sp.
ATCACCTTGGTCCATGCAGCAACAAAGTCCTTAACAAACTTTTCCTTGTTATCACTTTGTGCATAAACCTCGGCGTATGAGCGAAGAATTGAGTTTGAACCGAAGACTAGATCTGCGCGTGTGGCAGTCCATTCAACTTTGCCGGTCTTGCGATCGCAAATGTTGTAGAGGTTCTTTCCTGCTGGCTCCCATGTGTACTTCATGTCAGTGAGGTTTACAAAGAAGTCAGTTGAAAGTGCGCCGACATTTTTTGTAAATACTCCATGTGATGAACCACCGTGGTTTGTTCCAAGAACGCGCATTCCACCGATTAGCACTGTCATTTCTGGAGCGGTTAGGCCCATTAACTGTGCACGATCGAGAAGTAATTCTTCTGGTGTAACTGCGTAATCCTTCTTGACCCAGTTACGGAAACCATCATGAATTGGTTCGAGAACGGCATAGCTAGCAACGTCTGTCTGTTCTTGCGTTGCATCACCGCGACCTGGAGCAAATGGAACAGAGATCTTTACTCCAGCAGCCGCTGCTGCCTTTTCAACACCAATGTTTCCAGCCAAAACAATTACATCGGCGATGCTTGCCCCGCTTTGCTGTGCAATTGGTTCGAGGACTGCAAGTACTTTGTTCAAGCGTGCAGGTTCATTTCCTTCCCAATTACGAGCAGGTTCTAGACGAATTCGTGAGCCATTAGCGCCACCACGTAGATCTGATCCACGGAAGGTGCGAGCGCTATCCCACGCTGTTGTTACTAGTTCTGCAACAGTTAGGCCAGAGCTTTCAATCTTTGCTTTTACCGCTGCAACATCATAAGAAGTTGTGCCTGCAGGAATTGGATCCTGCCAAATCAAATCTTCTTTTGGAACATCTGGACCGATGTAGCGGATCTTTGGTCCCATGTCGCGGTGCGTTAACTTAAACCACGCGCGTGCAAATGCATCATCTAGCAATGCAGGATTTGCATGGAACTTCTTTGAGATCTCGAGATAGATCGGATCCTTAATCATCGCCATGTCAGCATCAGTCATCATTGGGTTGTAACGAATTGATGGATCTTCAACATCAACTGGCTTATCTGCAACAGCGATATTTGTTGGCTCCCATTGGTGAGCACCTGCTGGTGATTTTACGAGAGCCCAATCATGCTTGAAGAGCATCTCGAAGTAACCGGCATCCCACTTTGTTGGCTCTGTTGTCCAAGCGCCTTCAATTCCGCTTGTAACTGTATTGCGACCAACTCCGCGCTTTGAGTGGTTGTTCCAACCTAAACCTTGTTCAAAAATATCTGCAGCTTCTGGTGCTGCTCCGAGCAATGATGCATCACCATTACCGTGAGCCTTACCTACTGTGTGACCACCGGCAGTTAACGCAACGGTCTCTTCATCATTCATGGCCATACGTGCAAAGGTTTCACGAACGTGTTGGGCTGTGAGTAATGGATTTGAAACACCATTAATACCTTCAGGGTTTACATAAATTAATCCCATTTGAACTGCTGCTAATGGATTTTCCAATGAGCTTGCATCTGTGGTGTCTGCATATCGCTCATCACTTGCCATCATGAGCTCAGCTTCTGGACCCCAGTAAATGTCTTTTTCTGGATGCCAAACATCTTCGCGACCAAAGGCAAAGCCGAATGTCTTAAGCCCCATGCTTTCGTAAGCGATGGTTCCGGCAAGAATAAATAAATCTGCCCAACTTAATTTGTTTCCATACTTTTGCTTAATTGGCCAGAGCAGACGACGGGCCTTATCAAGATTGCCGTTATCCGGCCATGAGTTAAGGGGCGCAAATCTAAAACTTCCGGTGCCTGCGCCACCACGTCCATCAGCAACGCGATATGTACCTGCTGAGTGCCACGCCATACGGATCATTAATCCGCCGTAGTGGCCCCAGTCAGCTGGCCACCACTCTTGTGTCTGTGTCATAAATTGATGTACATCTTTTTTCAATGCTGCAAAATCTAAAGTTTTAACTTCTTCGCGATAATCAAAATCTTCACCGAGCGGATTTGTCTTGCGATCGTGTTGATGCAAGATGTCTAGGTTCAGGGCATTTGGGTATAAGTACGTATTTGTCTCTGCTCCATGAGTGATGGCTCCGTGGGCTACTGGGCACTTTGCTTCCATGATGACCTCATTTTCGTCTGCGTGTGATGACCGGGCAATAATACTCAATTCCAAACAAAGCACTACTCGGGGTAATCTCACACCATTAGAAGTTCATGTGAAATTAGCAACGATTACGCCCCTTAAAGGAGATCCCGTGGCCGCACCAGTAAAAAAATGGAGCGCTAAAGATGCCAAGAAATCGATTATCACCCCTAGTGATTTGGACAATAAATATTCACGTGGAGTTCTCGGTGTAATAACTGGCTCGGCGCAATATCCAGGTGCTGCTGTTCTGACAACATCGGCAGCGGCTGCAACTGGTGTGGGAATGCTTCGCTTCTATTCCTCATCTGGCTTAGCTCACTTGGTGTTGCACTCAACTCCTTCTGTTGTTGTTTTTCCCGGAAACGTTTCTGCATGGATTGTTGGTTCCGGAATTGATGCACGTAAGCACTCATCCTGGAGCACATGGCTTCGCCATCGTCACTTTAAATCACTAAAAATTCAAGGAGTGCCAACAGTTCTGGATGCAGGTGCACTGCACTTGGCGGGAAAACTAACTCAACCAACTGTTATTACTCCGCACAGCGGAGAACTTGCGCGTTTGCTTACTGCGCGTGGTGTATCGGTGACATCAGAGGCCATCGAAGGTAATCCTAAAAAATGGGTGATCACTGCAGCCAAAACTTTAGGTGTAACGGTTTTGCTTAAAGGCTCCCAAACATATGTGGGTTATGACGACTTACTTATTGAGTTGCCGGTTGCTACGCCATGGCTTGCAACCGCCGGCACGGGTGATGTTCTTACAGGAATCCTTGGCTCACTCGTTGCGACAAACTTTATCGAAGTGTTAAATAACAAATACCGATTAGCAGAACTTGCTGCAACGGCTGCATTTATTCATGCTAGCGCTGCAAAAAAAGCATCTGCAGGTGGGCCAATATCTGCTGAATCAATAATCCCTGAAATATCTGGAGCCATCTCTCAAATACTCAAGTAATCATGCTTTAAAGCCACATTGTTTTTCACTTCTCTATAGAGTCAAGTATGAGCATTTATTCCAGGGACTTCCCACGGCTTACTCATGTGCAGCGAGATACCCTGCGAATGCTGTCTGAAGGATTAAGTAATTCAGAGATAGCTCGAGTCAATTTTGTAAGTGAAAAAGCAGTGGAGCAAATGGTCAGCCGAATCGCACAATCTTTTAACATCTCCCAGAATCCCGCCCAAAATATGCGAGTTCTCTTAACTCTTGCCTTTCTCACAGGATTGGAAGAGGTACCTGTTTAAAGTAATCAGGTATCGTGCGCGAGATGAACGCCGATCTCGACTCACTTCGCTCTAGATGGAATGAAGTTCTAGACCTTCTCGAATCTCGAGATCGAATTGCTTGGCTCGTTTTCTTTGATGCCCGCCTGGCATCTTTTGATAGCAACGTTCTGACTTTAGATTTTTCTGATGCTCGCAAGTTTGCCTCAAGCCACGAATATGAAGCGGTGCGTCCTAAACATAAAGAGTCATTAGCTTCGGCCATAAAAGAAGTATTGAACTTAGATGTTGCGATTGAAGAGTTGTGATGAAAAATAGAGTTGCAATTGTTCTCATCTCACTCTTTGCATTCTTCGTCAGTGGCTTCTTGCCAACTCATGCTGATGAAATTCCAGTAATCACCGATGGCGGACCATTAGCGCCTATTGAACTAAAAGGCCCGGGTGGTCGAATACACGGAACTGATATCAGTCGTTGGCAGCATCCAAATGGAAAACTAATCAACTTTAAGAAAAAGCGTGCCGCTGGAATGAACTTTGTAATGATCAAAGGATCAGATACAAGAGATGAAGCAGATGCACTTGCTTACAAGTGGCTAAAGATTGATCGTGAAGCTGCCCAGGAAGCGGGTCTTTACACAGGTTTTTATCACTATGCAATCTTGCCCAACGTTGCAACTAGATCGCTCGTGATTAAAGATGCAAAGGCGCAAGCACAAAAAGTAGTGTGGCGAATCGCCTCAATAGGTGGGCTCACTGAAAAAGATTTACCGGTGGCTTTAGATCTTGAGAACAAGTGCGTAAAAGTTCGTTCAAGTGGCTCGTGCGAGAAGTACGCAACTCGAAGCACCGTCACACTGTGGGCCGAAACTTTCTTGCGAGAAATTAAAGAAAAAGTTGGTCGCACACCAATTCTTTATTCGTACTCAAGTTTCCTTGAAGGTTCCATGAAGCGAAGCAAGGAATTGGCACAGTACCCGCTATGGATTGCGCAGTATGGATTAGATCCTGCTGAGCCGGGCAATCACCCAGGAATGAAAGAAAGTGGTTGTTATGTGCATTCGTGGACAGCTGCTAATTGCAAAGCTCAATGGACTATGTGGCAATACTCATCGTGTGGAATCGCTCCAAAATATGGAGTTCCTGGTTCTCGATTAGATCTCAATGTTTTTAGAGGCACACCCGAATCATTTGCAACACTTCGAAAAGGTTCGTGGACGCCAGAACCAGCTGATTTCATGCCTATAAATGAGCCAAGTGTGATGACTATTAAATCCGTAACATTTAGTAATACAAATCGACCGCTAGTTGTAGATGTCGATGTCATTAGACCCTCACTCGATCCAGTTGTGACGGGAACGGTGAAGTTTGTTCAAGATCCTGCTAATCCAATGCAAGTTTCTCTCAAGCAAAGAGCTGTACGTGCAACGAGTGGATCATGGACTTTATCTGTATCAGGAATTCCAGCTGGAACGTGGAGTGGTCAGATTGTTTACGAAGACACATCAGAAACACACGCAATTTCCTCACAACCAATAATTTTCACAATCGAACAAGCGTTAATCACTCCTACGCCAAAGCCAACAAAGAAGCCTGTTAAAAAACCTGTAACAGATGGTTGCCGAGGTCAGATCAAGAATTAAGCGCTAGCGAGTGCTTCTTCGATAGATTCAATCTCACGTTCGGCAAGATCACAATAAGCGTTTACCGAATCTTTTTTCTGCTTTGGGGTCCAACCAAGCACTGGCGCAATAATTGTTGCTACTTCATTAGCTAAATCCACTGCGCTATTTGGCGCTTCAAAAGCTAAGCGTGTACGACGCGAAATCACATCATCAACACTGCGTGCACCTTCATGGCTAGCAGCGTAGTAAATCTCAGCCTTGAGATATGGCAAATCTTTTGTGAGCGGTTTTGCTAACTTTGGATCATCTTTAACAACTTCGAGTACTTCACTGATCAGCGATCCATAACGGTTGAGTAAGTGAACAACACTGTCAACGCTGAGTCCGCTTTCTTCTGCAATACGTTCTGCTTGTTGCACCAAAGCAAAGTAACCATCAGCGCCAACAATCGGTAGTTTTTCAGTGACGCTCTCAGGGATTAATCGACGTAATTCGATACCTGCAAGATCAATAACATCTTTACCCATCACGCGATAGGTCGTGTATTTACCACCAGCGATACTGACAAATCCCGGAGCACTTCGATCAACTGTGTGCTCGCGTGAAAGCTTTGTAGTTGCAGAGTCTTTTTTGTTTGCAACGAGTGGACGCAAACCTGCATAAACGCCAATAACATCTTCAATCTTTAGCTTTGGCTTAAGAACTTTGTTTGCTTCTTTGATGATGTATTCGACATCTTCTCGTTCGGCTATAGGCGAGCGGCGATCTGCGGTGTATGGGGTATCCGTTGTACCAACAATCCACTTATCTGACCAAGGAATCAAAAAGAGAACTGAAAGTTCGGTCTTAAGAATGATTCCTTCTTTCGATTGAATTGCTTTCTTCGGCAAAACAATGTGCACGCCTTTGCTCATGGTGACGTTATAGCCAGGCTTTAAACCAAATGAATCATGGAGTTCATCGCTCCAGATTCCAGCGCACATCACTGTGGCGGTGGCTTTAATCGTTATCAATTTTCCGCTTTCGATATCGCGCGCTTTTACGCCGAGCACTCGTTTGCCTTCACGAACAAGGGACTCCACTCTTATGTTTGTAGCGATAACAGCGCCGTGACGAGCCGCTGTGCGAGCAATCATCATCGTGTGACGTGCATCGTCAACTTGGGCATCAAAGTACTTAATTGCACCAGTAACAAGGTCTGGTCGTAGCGATGGAGCAATCTCTGCAATTTTTTTCTGGCTTATGTGTTTGTGTCCCGGAAGCGCACGTTGAAATCCGCGCAACGCGTCATAGAGAGCAAGTCCTGCGCCAACATATGTGCGTTCGCGTACTTTCTCGTGCAGCGGATACAAGAATGCAAGTGGTTTTACTAGGTGTGGAGCTAAGGATGCAACCATTAGCTCACGTTCGTGAAGTGCCTCGCGTACTAACTTAAAGTCATATTGTTCTAGATAACGCAATCCACCATGAATGAGTTTGCTGGAACGACTTGAGGTTCCGGATGCGAGATCTGATGCTTCAACGAGTGCGACTTTTAAACCACGTGATGCCGCATCAAGTGCTGCGCCTACGCCAGTGACTCCACCACCAATAACAAGTACATCAAATGTGTTTGTAGCTAAGGATTTAAGCGCAGCATCGCGTTGATCTGGGTTTAGGTGCGATGAGAACAAGGCTTCAATCCTTTCTATAGAAAGTGATGTATATGTAGGCTAAGCGTAACGCGAGAGGCAATACAAAGACACTTATGACTTTCATTGGAGCCTTAGATCAAGGAACGAGTAGTACTCGTTTCATGATTTTTGATGCCGATGCACGCGTTATCGCATCCCACCAACTTGAGCACACACAAATTTTTCCTAATCCTGGCTGGGTCGAACATGATGGCGCAGAAATCTGGTTGCACACACAAGAGGTTATTGCAGGGGCTTTAGCTAAAGCCGGGATTAAATCCAATGAGCTAAAAGCTATAGGAATCACTAATCAAAGAGAAACAACCATCGCATGGGATGTCACAACAGGTAAGCCCCTTCATAACGCATTGGTATGGCAGGACACCAGAACTGCAGAGCTGATGGATAACTTAAGTCAGTTACAAAAAGAGTTGATTATCCATCGCACCGGTCTTGCCATAGCGCCTTATTTTTCTGCCAGCAAAATGAAGTGGCTTATTCAGAACGTACCTGCAGTTGCTGCTGCAGTGAAAGCAGGCACTGCGCGTATCGGAACAATGGACTCATGGATTCTTTGGAATCTATCCAAGGGAACTTTTGCGACAGATGTAACGAATGCAAGCAGAACAGCGCTAATGAGTTTAGAGACTCTCGATTGGGACCCCGAATTATTGGCACTCTTTGAAATTCCGCGCGAAGTGTTGCCAGAAATCAAACCAACTTCACACATATTTGCACAGACGCCAGAAGGCGTTCCGATTGCAGCACTCGTTGGAGATCAACAAGGTGCGATGATCGGGCAGGCCTGTTTTGATGTGGGTGACTCAAAGACAACATATGGCACGGGAAACTTTGCTCTTCTAAACACCGGAACCGAAATAGTTAGATCGCGACATGGTTTGCTGACGACTCTGTGTTACAAATTCGGAGATTCTCCTGCTGTGTATGCACTTGAAGGATCTGTGGCCGTAACTGGGGCTGCAATCCAATGGTTGCGCGATCAGTTGGAAGTAATTAAATCCTCATCAGAAATAGAAGCGCTGGCTAATAGTGTGAGCGATAATGGTGGTGTTTATTTTGTTCCGGCTTTCTCAGGATTGTTTGCACCGTATTGGCGCAGTGATGCACGCGGAGTCATAGTTGGATTAAGTCGCGCAAGTACTAAAGCACATCTTGCTAGAGCAGCACTCGAAGCAATTGCATACCAAACTCGAGATGTATTAGATGCCATGTCAGCAGATAGCAAAGTTGCTTTAAAATCAATGCGCGTTGATGGTGGCGCAACTGCCAATAATTTATTGATGCAAATTCAATCCGATGTTATGGGAATCGAAATCATTCGCCCACAAATTATTGAAACAACTGCGCTAGGTGCTGCCTACGCTGCAGGTCTTGCAGTTGGGGTTTGGGCATCACCAAATGAATTACGAAATAAGTGGCGTGAAGATCATCGTTGGAGTTCAACACAAAATCCCGATTTACGCGCAGAAAAATATGCACAGTGGAAGAAAGCGGTAAATCGCACGCTTAATTGGATAGAGTAGACACACTATGAGTCCGAAACTCGGCGCAGATGTAACGCGCACCGATCGCCCACTCTCTGATGGCCGCACAATTCGTTATTACGATACACACGAGCAAGTGCGCGCTGCCAACGACAAGCGCGAAAAGGCAGATCAACCAGGCATTGGTGAACTTCGTTTAGATCCACTCGTTAATGAATGGGTTGTCATGGCTGCTCATCGACAAGGTCGAGTATTTCTTCCGCCAAAAGAGTTGTGTCCTCTCTGTCCTTCTACTGGAGAGAATCTGACAGAAGTACCTGAAAACGATTATGAAGTTGTGGTTTTTGATAACAAAAATCCATCACTACGTCTGCCAGAAGGTGACTGGGCGCTGCCAGATATTGTGGGCCCAGATACAGACGCAGGAAGTGCTGCTGGAAAGTGTGAAGTTATCTGTTTCACAGCAGATCACGGGCAATCATTTAAAGATTTAAGCACCGAACGCATTCGCGTCTTACTAGAGGCGTGGATTGATCGCACACGAGAGTTATCGAAAGAAAAATTCATCGCGCACATCACTCCTTTTGAAAATCG
>JBILSQ010000134.1:0-2519 GCA_044372035.1 Candidatus Planktophila sp.
TCAAGAAATCTGTAACACCATCTCTATTTTGCGTAACGGGGAATTAGTGGCAGATGGTTTGATGAAGGATTACAAGCGCGAAGCAATTTCAGAGGCGATGACTGGATTAAACATCTCTGAATCACGAATTGCTCCACCGCTAAAGCCATCTTCCACAAAAGTGATCGAAGTAAAGAAGTTAACAACCAAGCCAACTTTTTCAGATGTATCTTTCTCAATAGCTCCAGGTGAAATTCTCGGTATCACGGGTCTTCTAGGTTCGGGCCGCACAGAGTTAGCAGAAGCCATTTTTGGCCAATACCCAGTTGATTCGGGCGAAATTATTGTTGAAGGAAAATCAATTCAACTCAACTCTTCTTCTGCCGCCATCAAAGCTGGCATTGGATATGTTCCACCAGATCGTTTGACTCAAGGTTTGTTCCTAGATCAATCAATTCTTCGCAATTTAGTTGCAGTAGGAATTGATCGACACAGAGGGCGCGGTGGAATTCTCGCAAAGGCTCGCCTCTACGAAGAAGGCGAAAGATGGATTAAAGATCTGCGAATTAAAACTAAGAATTCACAGAATCCTGTCACATCACTATCGGGTGGAAATCAACAGCGCGTTGTGTTGGCAAAGTGGCTCGCAATGAATCCACACCTCATGATTTTGAATGGTCCAACAGTTGGTGTTGATATCGGATCAAAGCGAGAAATTCTAGAAATTATTCGAGATCGCGCACAAGAAGGTATGGCATTTTTAGTTATTTCCGATGACATCCCCGAACTTATTCAGATCTGCCACAGAGTATTGGTAATCAAGAATGGTCATGTGTCTAAGGAGTTTAACGAATCAGAGTTAGATGAAACTGTCTTGTATAAGGAGTTGAGCTGATTTATGAACTGGAAGAAGTTGCTACTGCGCAACGAGACAGCGTTGATAATCGCAATTATTCTGCTTTCAATTTCTATTGGAATCAAGAGCCCAGAGTTTTTCACTCTCTCAACACTCTTTGACATCTTCAGATCTTCATTCGTTCAACTTCTCTTCGCACTCGGAGTACTCGTCGTCATCATTAGCGGTGGAATCGATGTTTCATTCCCAGTCGTAGGAATCTTTGCCGGCTATACCGCCGTCGTGATCATGCAGAAATTTAATTTAAACGAAAACAGCTTGATGATTCCTATTGTTCTAGCAATCCTTATCGGAGTCGCACTGGGCGGTCTTAACTCAATTGCAATCGCGAGTTTTGGAATTCCAACCCTGATTGCCACTCTTGGTACCGCCGGTATTTTCCGCGGCGTCATGCTTTCATTTATCGGTTCATCATTTATCAGCGATATTCCAGTTGGACTCGATAACTTCGCAACAGCAGATTTATTGGCGATTCAACCTGAAGAAGGCACTCTGGCTCGACTTCACATCCTGATTATTCCTATTGTGATTATTACTCTGCTTGTTGCATTTTTGCTCAACCGCACAATGTTTGGTCGTGCTGTGTACGCACTCGGAGGCGGAGTCGAAGCAACACGACGTCTTGGAATTTCAATTAAACGCACACAAGCAAAGATTTACATGCTGGTCGGTGCCCTATCGGGACTTGCCGGAATTTTGTATGTATCACTTCAACGCAAAGCGAATCCTTACGATCTTGCGGGATCCGAACTCGACATTATTGCTGCCGTCGTTCTTGGCGGCGCAAGCATTATGGGTGGATACGGAACCGTATTCGGTACTGTTTTGGGAGTTATCTTAATTAGCTTGATTAAAAACAATTTAATTCTCTTAGGTGTAAGCGGTTCATGGCAACGTGCAGCAGTAGGTGCATTACTACTTATTGGAATCACGGTTCAAGCAATTAATGAGAGCCGTAAAGCTAAAAAACGTCGTGTTTCAACGAATGATGAGGCGGCTTAATCATGAATGAACGTTGGAGCAAATTCAGTACTGGACTCTTAGCTGATCGTAAAATCACACAGTTAATGACCATTACTTTGGGCACGCTACTTATCTTTTCAATTCTTTCTCCAAATATCTTCTTCTCTCCAAATAACTTTAAGTCAATGTCATATCAAGTTCCTGAAATCGCAATTCTTAGCATCGCAGTAATGCTCTCAATGCTTACTGGCGGAATTGATCTTTCAATCGTCTCTATTTCCAATGCTGCAGCGCTAGTTGCTGCTTACGTGATGAGAAGCAAGAGCGATACAACCGGAAGTGAATCGCTGATGTGGATCATCATTGCGTGCGTTCTAGGAATACTTGTTGGCTTAATTGCTGGTGCCATTAACTCAATATTGATTGCAAAACTCGACGTCACACCGATTCTTGCGACTCTTGCAACAATGACACTTTTCAACGGAATCGCAATCGGTATGACTAATGGCGTTTCAGTCTCTGGTTTGCCTGAATCATTTATGCGAGTAGGCAACGGAACATTCTTTGGAATTCCAACACCATTTGTTTTGATGTTAATCATCGGTGGTGCAGTCGGAGTATGGATCAACAGAACCAGCCTTGGACTTAAGGTTTTCTTGGT
>JBILSQ010000135.1:0-2506 GCA_044372035.1 Candidatus Planktophila sp.
GATGCGGATTTATAGAGTGATCCTGGGTACATACGAGCTAATTTAAGTTGCTTGGATTCGGGCAAATTAATGGGCGAGAGTCGAACAAATTTTCCTTGGGCAACAACTTCGCGAAGAGAAATGCTCTTTGCGAATGCGCGAAGTGCGGCAACACCAAGAAGTGTTTGTGCTTCTTCTGGTAGCGCGCCAAAGCGATCAAGGAGCTCTTCTTCTATGGCTTTAACATCTTCACCATTTCGAACATCTGCCAAGCGACGATAAAGATCCAAACGCAAACGCTCACCGGGCACGTATTGTGAATCTAGATGAGCATTAATTGGTAACTCAACTTTGCATTCGTGGTTTGGCTCAGCTGTTTCAATGATTCCGGCTTTGTATTCGTGAACCGCTTCGCCAACCATGCGCATGTATAAATCAAAGCCAACATCTGCAATGTGACCTGACTGTTCACCGCCTAAGAGATTTCCTGCACCGCGAATTTCAAGATCCTTCAGTGCAACGCGCATTCCAGCGCCTAATTCGGTGTTAGCTGCAATTGTCTTTAATCGATCATGCGCTAATTCACTTAAGGGTTGATCTGGAGGAAATAAGAAGTAGGCATACGCACGTTCGCGTCCGCGCCCTACACGTCCACGGAGTTGGTGAAGTTGAGAGAGACCAAATAGATCTGCTCGCTCAACAATTAAAGTGTTGGCATTAGCAATATCTAATCCACTTTCAACAATGGTTGTACAAACTAAGACGTCAAAATCACGATTCCAAAATGCCAGAATCACATCTTCGAGTGCACCCTCACTCATCTGTCCATGCGCAATTCGGATGCGTGCTTCAGGTACAAGTTTTTGCAATTTTTGCGCTGCCTGATCAATTGATTCGACGCGATTATGGATGTAGAAAATCTGTCCATCGCGCAATAACTCACGATGTATTGCTGCAGTAATTTGTGCATCGTCTCGCGCACCGACGTAGGTCAAGATTGGGTGACGTTCTTCAGGAGGAGTCGTGATCGTAGACATCTCACGAATACCTGTCACGGCCATTTCCAATGTGCGAGGTATAGGCGTTGCAGACATAGCTAAAACATCAACTGTTGTTCGCAGTTTCTTAAGAGATTCCTTTTGTTCAACACCGAAGCGTTGCTCTTCATCTACTACGACCAAACCAAGATCCTTAAATTGGACGTCATTAGAGAGTATTCGGTGGGTGCCAACAACGACGTCATATGTGCCAGCTTCTACTCCAGCCAAAATCTCTTTGCTCTCTTTTGCGCTGTTAAATCGTGACAATCCCGCAACTTTGATGGGAAATCCCGAATACCGTTCTTCAAAAGTTTTGGTGTGCTGCTGAACTAGTAACGTTGTTGGAACTAATACAGCAACTTGCTTGCCATCTTGTACTGCTTTGAATGCAGCACGAATCGCAATTTCAGTTTTTCCATAGCCGACATCGCCACAAATGATTCGATCCATTGGATAAGGGCGTTCCATGTCAGCTTTGACTTCATTAATCGTCGAGAGTTGATCGGGGGTTTCGATGTATGCAAATGAATCTTCAAGTTCGCGTTGCCACGGTGTATCTGGGGAAAATGCAAAACCTGGGGACGAAGTTCGTGCGGCATACAATCGAATTAACTCACCTGCAATTTGCCGCACTGCTTTGCGTGCACGACCCTTTGCTTTTTGCCATTCACCACTTCCGATTCGATGAACAGTTGGGGTCTCACCGCCTACGTACTTACTTACCTGTTCGAGTGAATCTGTTGGAACGAAGATGCGATCACCTGGTTGACCGCGCTTTGCAGAGGCATACTCGAGTACTAAGTACTCACGGGTTACTCCAGCAACTGTTCGTGAAACTAACTCTATGTATCTACCAATGCCATGTTGTTCGTGAACAACGAAATCTCCTGCCTTTAACTCAAGTGGGTCGATCGCAGTTTTGCGCTTGGAAGGGAGTTTTTCAGTGTTGTTAATGACACCTTTGCTGCCAGATAAATCTCTTTCGGTGATAAAAAGAATTCGAGCTGTTGGCACGCTAAATCCATAAGCAATTGTGGAAGTAACAACACGAACGGATATTTCAGCGCTTCTAAATAAGTTTGAATACCTATCGTGCATTCCGTGGCCATGAGCTGCAAAAACTAAATTCTGCCCGGCATCTGTTGCGCTTCGAAACTCATCTACTAGTCGTTCAGTGTTTCCCCTTAGCGGGTCTATGGCGTGCGCATCCAAGAACGCTGCTTCTTCATCTAAATCACTTCCAAAAACATTAAAGCTTCGGGGCGCTAACTTGTTTTTCTCTATTTCTTTAATTAATTCTTCCCACGTCATATATGTGCCATCACCGCTGTGTAATGGAGTTGCTCCACCACTTGCAGCATTTAGCCAGGAAGCTAAGTAAAACTCTTCATTGGTTGCAAGCAGGTCTGCGGCTCTTGATTTAATTCTTTCTTCATCAATAAATATAACTTCGGTGTTCTCAGGCATTCGATCTAAAATACTTTCGG
>JBILSQ010000136.1:0-2504 GCA_044372035.1 Candidatus Planktophila sp.
AGCTAAACCATCACGGATGGCATCAGATGCTGCAAAGTCTTTACGTTCGCGGGCCGCAGTGCGCTGAGCAAGGGCTAACTTAATTGTTCCATCGAGTGCTGCAGTCAGATCTGTTGCTCCAGATTGCGCGAATACTGAATCAAATGGATCGCAACCAAGTACTTCGAGTGCTCCACGAATCTCATTCGCATGTTGTGCAATCGCTTTTTTATCACCATCTGTAATTGCCGTATTTCCTAGACGCAGTGATTCAGAGATGCCAGCAAGTGCTGTTGGCACTGCTAAATCATCATTCATGGCCGCAGCAAAAGTAGCGTTAACAACTGGTGTTGGTTCGGTGCCAAGAATTTCAACTGAGCGTTGTAAGAAAGATTCAATACGACGAAACGCGATTGCAGATTCCTCGAGGGCGCCCATGGAAAATTCGAGCATCGATCGATAGTGCGCACCGCCGAGATACCAGCGAAGTTCAATGCCACGAACTGATTTCAGTAGTTCGGCTACTTGTAGTGAGTTGCCGAGTGACTTACTCATCTTTTCACCAGAGGCTGTAACCCAAGCGTTGTGCATCCATAACTTTGCAAATGGATAACCCGCTGCTTCTGATTGTGCAATTTCATTTTCGTGGTGTGGGAAAACTAGATCTAATCCACCACCGTGAATATCAAATGCTTCACCTAAATATGTATGCGCCATTGCCGAACATTCGAGATGCCATCCTGGGCGACCTGCACCCCACGGAGTTGGCCATGATGGATCTCCTGGCTTTGCAGCTTTCCATAGTGCGAAATCTCTTGGATCTTTTTTATATGTTTCATCTGCATCCGCTGCAGGTTGTAGATCATCTAATTTTTGACGAGACAGAGTCAGATAAGAAGTGAGCTTGCGAACTTCTAAATACACATCACCATTGCCAGGTGCATAAGCAGCACCACGTTCGATAAGTTTTTGCATTAACTCAATCATCTGTGTGACATGGCCTGTCGCGCGAGGTTCGTACGTTGGTGGCATGACATTTAGTGCTGCGTATGCATCAGCAAATGCGCGCTCGTATTTCATGGCAACAGCCCACCAAGGCATCTCTTCGTGAACTGCCTTGTGCAAGATCTTGTCATCAATATCTGTGACGTTGCGAATAAAAGTTACGTTGTAACCACTCTTTGTGAGCCAACGGCGCAAAATGTCGAAGTTAACACCACTACGCACGTGGCCGATGTGTGGAGGTGCTTGAACAGTTGCACCACAGAGATAAATAGATGCTTCATCTTTTTTTAACGGCTTAAAAGGTGCAGTGGTTCGCGTTAATGTGTCATATAAATGTAGCGAACTCATTAGGCAATTCTACCCTTGCTTAATGAGTAAAGCAGACGCGATAGCAGCGATACCGCGACCTTCACCCGTTAAACCCATGCCATCAGTTGTTGTTGCAAGTACGGAAACATTCGCGCCACCGAGGGCTGCAGATAATGTCGCAATCGCTTCACTGCGACGAGTGGCAAGCTTTGGTCGATTGCCAATAATTTGAACAGTGACGTTAGAAATTGAATATCCTGCAGTACGGATTTTTTGGAAGGTTTCTTTCAATAACGTCACACCTGATGCACCTGCATACTCTGGTTTATCTGTTCCAAAGTTTGTTCCGAGATCTCCAAGTTTTGCGGCTGCAAATAAAGCATCACAGATTGCATGGGCTGCAACATCGCCATCAGAGTGACCTTCAACGCCTGTTTCATTAGGCCATAACAATCCTGCCAACCACAATGGACGACCGTCTGCGAATGCATGTGCATCAACACCCACACCCGTTCTAAATCCTGTCGATGTACCGAGCAACGAGATTGCAGTTGCTAGATCTGTTGGTGTTGTAATTTTTAGGGCACGTTCTTCGCCGTTGATGATCAAAACTTTATGACCGAGAGCTTCAACGAGTGCGCCGTCATCAGTGGCATCGGCACCGCTTGCATGTGCTTTCTTTAAAGTATCTAAATCAAAACCCTGTGGAGTTTGTACACGTCTCATAGTTGTGCGATCTGGTGTTGATGTGACGTGTCCCTGGGCATCAACGCTCTTGACGGTATCAATTAACTCAAGACCAGGAATGACTGCGACTTCACCTTTTTCGAGGGAAGTTAATACGCGTTGTGCTAACTCCGTTGTTGCTAGAGCACGCGCTGCATCATGAACCAAAACATATTTGTTCTTTCCTGAAAGCGCTGCGATTCCGGCTCGCACGCTATCTGAGCGGGTTGTTCCACCCACAACAACGGTGATGTCGCTGCCAACTAGTTCTTGTATTTGTTTTTCATATCCCGCTGGTGCGCAGATAACTATTTCTGATGCAACAGGTGCAAGGGCGGCAATAGCGTGTTCGATAAGTGTGCGGTTGCCGAGAGAGATAAGTGCTTTAGGAAGTGTGGCACCGAATCTTTCGCCACTGCCAGCGGCTGCAATGATGGCCGCACACTGGCTCATTTGTTTCCCCAAATACGTAGAAAATTTAAACC
>JBILSQ010000025.1:0-8536 GCA_044372035.1 Candidatus Planktophila sp.
CAATTGGACCGAAAAGAACACGAGCAACTGCGCCGTTGTATGGAATCGCTATTGGTTTGCCAGCACTTGTTACATAATCAGGAAGTTTGCTTTCATCTATGGCAGGTGCCAGAACTGATATGTCATGACCAGCTGCAATCAAATACTCCGCTAAATCACGAACATGGTTTTGCACGCCTCCCGGTGTATCCCATCCATACGGACACACGATTCCGATTTTAAGTGAACGAGTCAGCATTACATTCGCTCCTTGAAATCTTCATCAATCCAAATTCTTTGAAGCATGTGCCAATCTTGCGGAAAATCGGCAATCCCTCGTGCGAAGTTATCAGCTGATTTCTGAACTAGGTACGAAACTTTCTCTTCTTGAGTGCCGTTGTTCGGTACTTCGATTTCATCAAAGGTTATGTGGATTCCACGTTTTGTGTAATTAACAAATGCGGTAAGAAATACTGCGCTGGTCTTTATCGCTAACACAGCAGGACCAGCAGGCATACGTGCTGGGTGGTTAAAGAATTGCACATCAATTCCCGACTTGGAGAGATCGCGATCGGCCACCAAAGCGACAAGATGACCTTCTCTTAACCTCTGTGCCAATGTTGCGATTGACCTTGAATCCAATGCAAGAACTTCCATACCCATTGCTTGTCGGTAATGTAGAAACTCGACGAATAACCTCTCGGGTTTAAGTCTTTCGGCAACCGTAACTAAGTGAATTCCTTTGAGACAGAAATATGCTCCAGCATGATCCCAGTTGCCCGCGTGAGGAAGCGAAACAATGACTCCTCTGCCGCTCTTTATTGCATCTAATAGTAAGTTTTCTCGTGTAACCGTAACTGTTGAATTAATACGATCTTTATCCCAATTTGGGAATCTAAAAGTGTCACACCAATATCTCATGTACGAGGCAAATGCATTTTCTAATAAAAACTGCAGTTCTGCTTGCGAAATTCCTGGCTTAACTCGTGCCAAGTTACTTCGTAAACGCTTAACACTTTTCCCGTTGCGTTTAACGAGCCACCGTGCACCCTTATCAAAGAGCGAATAAGCCAATGGCTCAGGCAGCGCCCGAATTAATTTCCAGGCCAGAATGTAAGCCCACGCAATTAAACCCTCTTTCATATGTTTACGGCGCGTTTAACAATGATCAATCGTTGAATAGTTGTCACAACTCCGAGTACAGCAAGAAGCCACGCGCTAATTGTCAGAGCATAAGGAACACCGAGACCATGAAGTCCTGTTCCTACTAAAACGATTATTGCGCGCTCAGTACGTTCGGCGATTCCTCCGCTGCACTCAATATTCATGCTCTCTGCCTTTGCACGAATATAAGGAATTAACATTCCAGTAATCAGGCAAACTAAATAAAGGATGGATAATTGATCATCTTCTTGAATTAAATAGATTGCTATTGCGCATAAAACGGCGGAATCTGAAATTCGGTCAACCGTGGAATCTAAAAATCCACCCCATTTGCTTGACCCTGCTGCGCTGATTCTTGCCATTGCGCCGTCGAATAAATCACTCAGTATGAAAAAAGTTATCACCATCGTTCCGATGAAAAAATCTCCCCTTGGGAAGAAATAGAACGCACTGGCTAGAACACATAAAGCACCGATTGCAGTGACTGCATTTGGGGTTAAGCCGATTCGAAGGAAGAATCGCGCCACAGGCGAAATTATTCGCGTGACCGCTGGTTTTAAAACTTCGCTAATCATTAGGTACATCGTAGGCTGAGGTCATGCCAAGTCCTAGCCTTGAACTACAAATCCGCGTGTATGGGCATGAAAGTGCACACCCTGAATCCGTAGCAGAGGCACTTGGGGCAACTTATAACTCGAAGGCCGATGGCTCCGAAGATGTAGCAATATTTGTCATTAATCCAAATACCGGAGTTGATGAACAAACAACCACAAACTGGGCAGCTCTAGATGAGTTTCAGACACCTCGAATAATTGTGGTCACAAACTTAGAGAGCGGCGAAGGCGATTTTGATGATGCAGTGTTGCTTGCAAATCGCTTGTTCGATCAAGTCATTACCCCGTACTTAGTGTTGCACGATGACGCCGGAGTTCCATGCGCGCTTATAAGTTTGGACACACAAGAAATTACTGATTATTCGACAGTGCCTGCCAGTGTGATTCCTAGTGAACCTGAACATAAAACTTTAGTAAGCGAGTTTGTAGAAGAATATAAAAGCCACATGGCAGTGATGGGTGAAGATTCTTTTGCCGCCGGTTTACTTTTTCCTGCGATTCCGATGTGGATTGAGAAAAACATCGGCGTAGATATTGTTAAGAAATACCTTCAAGAAATTAATCGATAACCCAACCCGAAGCTAAGTCGCTACGAGTTTGAGCTAGTAACTGGGGCAATACCTTTGTTTGACCAATTATTGGCATGAAGTTGGCATCTCCACCCCAGCGAGGTACAACGTGCTGGTGAATATGTTCGGCAACGCCAGCACCTGAAATTGCACCTTGATTCATTCCAAGATTAAAACCTGCAGCATTTGAGACGCTACGCAACGTTTTCATCGCCTGAACACTCAACAGAGAAATTTCATTTCGCTCTGATTCGGTGAGATCAGTGAGGTCGGCAACGTGCCGGTTCGCGCAGATTAAAAGATGTCCGGCGTTGTACGGATATAGATTCATAACTACATAAGCTTCTTTGCCACGATGAACTATCAATCCGTCTTCATCACGCAGTGATGGGATTGTGCAGAAGGGACAAGCAACGTTGTTGCCTTCAAGGGGTCTGTTTTCACCCTTGAGATAATCCATGCGATGGGGAGCCCATAAGCGCGCCCACGCATCAGGAATTCCTGCACCACCTTCAAGATGCATTGGCTATACCTGAATTCGCTTAGTTACTGCGTCTTTAATCTCCGCAATTGCTTGTGCAATTGGAATTCCATTCTTCTGCTCGCCATCTCTGTATCTAAATGAAACAGCTCCAGCTTTTTGATCTTCTTCTCCTGCAATTACCATGAATGGAATTTTCTGCATCTGAGCATTGCGCACTTTCTTCTGCATGCGATCATCAGAGGCATCTAGTTCGGCGCGGATTCCCGCTTTTTTCATTTGTGCAATCACATCGGCTAGGTAATCGGCGAAAGCATCAGCAACGGGAATACCAACAGCTTGTAGTGGTGCTAGCCATGGCGGAAAAGCGCCTGAGTAATGCTCTGTCAGAACACCGAAGAATCTTTCAATCGAACCAAACAACGCACGGTGAATCATTACCGGACGTTGACGTGTTCCATCTGCTGCTGAATATTCAAGTTCAAAGCGTTGTGGCAATTGAAAATCAACTTGAATCGTCGACATCTGCCATGTGCGACCGATCGCATCTTTTGCTTGCACAGAAATCTTTGGGCCGTAGAACGCTGCTCCACCTTCATCTAGAACTAACTCAAGTTTTTGCGCTTCAGCAGCTTTTCGAAGAGCCTCTGTCGCTTCGGTCCAATCCTTATCCTCGCCAACAGATTTTTCAGGATTGCGAGTTGAAAGTTCTAGATAGAAATCATTGAGTCCATAGTCACGTAGCAGATTAAGCACGAAAGTTAACAGCGAATCTAGTTCTGCAGGCATCTGTTCTTTGGTGCAATAAATGTGTGCATCATCTTGAGTGAAACCACGAGCACGAGTAAGTCCATGCATTACGCCTGATTTTTCGTAACGATAAACAGTTCCAAATTCAAACAAGCGAAGTGGCAATTCGCGATATGAGCGACCTCGTGCTCGGAAAATCAAATTATGGAACGGACAGTTCATGGGCTTCATGTAGTACTGCTGTCCAGCTTTTTTAATTGTTCCATCTGGATGATGTTCTTCATCCAAAATCATTGGTGGATACATTCCTTCGGAATACCAGTCCAAGTGACCTGATGTTTCAAATAAAGCAGCTTTAGTTAAGTGTGGCGAGTAAACGAATTCGTATCCTTCTTCTTCGTGGCGGATTCTCGAATAATCTTCCATTGCGCGGCGAATGATGCCGCCTTTGGGATGGAAAACTGCTAAACCAGAACCAATTTCTTCTGGAAATGAAAATAGATCTAACTCATTGCCCAATCTGCGATGATCGCGTTTTTCTGCCTCTGCCAAGAGTTCTAGGTGAGCAGTTAATTCTTCTTGTGTAGGCCACGCTGTTCCATAAATTCGTTGAAGCATTGGATTCTTCTCTGAACCTCGCCAATATGCAGCGGCGCTTCTCATCAACTTAAAAGCCGGAATATGTTTTGTAGATGGAAGATGCGGACCGCGACATAAATCGCTCCACACTGGCTGACCATCTCTTCCGAGATTGTCGTAAATCGTTAACTCTGCGCCACCAACTTCAACACTAGCTTCATCGCCGGCGCCAGATTTCAAACCAATTAATTCACACTTATACGGTTCATGAGCGAGTTCCTTGAGTGCTTCTGATTCGGTAGTAATACGACGCTTAAATCTCTGACCATCTTTAATGATTTTTCGCATCGCTGATTCGATCTTTTCGAAATCATCTGGATTAAATGGACGCTCCGGATCGAAGTCATAATAGAAACCATCAGTAATTGGCGGACCTATACCCAGTCTTGTTCCTGAGAAAATACTCTGTACAGCTTGGGCCATTACGTGAGCAGTTGAGTGACGCAGAACTGCAAGACCTTCCGAAGAGGAAATTGTTACTGATTCAATGACATCGCCGGAGGACAGATCCGTCCACAAATCCTTTAACTCGCCATTGATTTTGCAGACAACTACATCTTTTCTCTCTGAAAAAATTTGTGTTGGTTTTTGATCTGCCGCAACGTTGACGGCAACGCCATCAACGGTGACTGAAATTTCGGACATGCCCCTAGCCTACCGAAGTCCGTACTGCCATTTCTCGGATTTCTTGCGCAAACATTTCACTAATTTGCAGATCAGGCATTACGCGCCCATCGATACTGTGTACGGCAATAGCAAGTTTCAAACTTGAAATCACAATTGCTGCCTGCACATGTGAAAGTCCATTGGTATCCACATTTCTGACTTTAACCGGCAAATTTTCTATTACTAATGCGCGCATCACTCCTGGTAGAACGCCCTGCACGATTGGTGGAGTAATCCATTCACCGTTGGTGTAAAAAACTAGGTTTGAAACGGCGCCTTCGCATACGTCGTGATTGCTGTTAATGACGATTGCCTCGTCACATCCTCGCGACTTAGCTTCTTGTAAAATATCCAACCGAGATGTGTATGGAAACGTTTTGCTTGGAACGCCTTCGATGTCTATGCGCGCAGAATACGTACACAGATTCAAGTTGTGGGTTATCTCGGTATAGGGATTGTGTACAGCAATAAATGTTCCATCTTCCTTGAAAAGTAAACGTAATCGGCCAACTGGGTGCCTCACTTCAGCGAGTAACGCGTCAATCGCGGTGCGCACACGATCTTCATTTGGTATCGCAACACCCAAACGTGCTCCTGCATCAAGCGCCCTTCTCATATGTCTGTTGAGCGCATACGGAATTCCGGCGACCGTTTTAATTGTTTCAAAAAGACCAAAACCATCAGGCCAATAATCGGCCGTCAGAGGAACTGCGCTTGAATCTACGAGAGAGTCATTTAGCCAAATCTTCATGAAATTTCTCCAGATGCAATTTTAATTAAGCGCTGAGCTTTTAACTCTGTTTCTTCCCATTCAGCATGCGGATCACTCGCCCACGTGATTCCTGCTCCAGTTCCAAATTTTAAAGTTTGTTTATCTTTCCAAAAAGTTCTTATCGCAACAGATAGTTCACAAGAATCGCCTTGAATCCATCCAATAGCGCCGCAATATGGACCACGATTGTTTTCATTTTTTGCAATTATCCGAACAGCAGATGACTTCGGTGCACCGCTGACCGATCCTGGAGGAAGCAATGGCGCGATGATTTGCTGCCAATTCAAATCATCCTTGAGTTGCCCAGTCACATCAGAAACTAAATGATCGAGTCCTGGATGCACTTCAACTGCCAATAAACGCGGGACATCGATAGAGCCATCTTTACAAATTTGTCCAAGATCATTTCGAATCAGATCAACAATCATTATGTTCTCGGCTTGATCTTTACTTCCGAAATCGGATCCACCAGAAGGCCTGGTGCCCTTAATTGGCGATGAAGTTACTTTTGAACCAGATCGTTTGAGGAAAAGCTCTGGTGATGCCGATGCGATTTCAAGACCAGGAATTCGAAGATACGAAGCAAATGGTGCTGGATTGTTATTCAAAATTGAAGAAAAAAGAGGAGCTAAAGAAAATTCAGGGTTGATTGCAGCGCTCAAGATTCGACAAGCATTTACCTGATAAACCTCACCATTAGATATGTCCTCTTGGATGCTGGTTACATAAGAAATGTAATCTTCTTTGCTCATTGAAGATGTAAATTTGTCAGTAACAAACTCTGACGCATCGTTCCTAAAGTCAGATTGCTCGACGTCAGAGAACTTTGCACACGTCCATTGACCTTCAAATGAAATAGATATCGCCCAGAAACCGTCGTTGGTAATTTCTCGGGGGTCGTGCGTCACCAGCTGCAGATTGGTTGCATAGCGATTGCCCATCCAAAAGATCGGCTCAACCCCTGCGTTCATGCGGACAACTTAGTCGTTAGCGACTCGCTTTGGCTCTTACGCACTGATGCGATAGATTTTGCCCTGCAATACGCGGACGTAGCGCAGTTGGTAGCGCGGAACCTTGCCAAGGTTCAGGTCGCCGGTTCGAACCCGGTCGTCCGCTCTGATTCACCGCCACTTACATATCTTTACTAATGTAAAAGATAAAGGTGGCGGTCTTTCTATGGTGGAATGGCCGAGAGGCGAGGCAAGGGACTGCAAATCCCTCTACACGGGTTCAAATCCCGTTTCCACCTCCATTATTTAAAAATGTTTACAAGCATGTCCTTTCACCAATAAGAATGAAAGAATCTCTCTATGAATTCGCATGATGAATCACAACGACCGTGGGGTCGGTATGAAGTCTTGCAAGAGAGCGCCATTCATAAAACTAAGTGCATCTTTGTGTTACCAGGAAAACGTCTTTCTTATCAACGCCATCAAAAACGAGCCGAGCACTGGTTCATCATTCAAGGAAGCGCTGAAGTAACGCTAGAAGGAAAAGTGAGCAAACTTTCTGCTGGTGACACGGTTTCGATTGCACAAGGCCAACTACACCGAATTGCAAATATCGGAAGTAATGAAGTTATTTTCATTGAAGTGCAAACCGGAACGTACTTTGGCGAAGATGATATTGAGCGTATCGAGGACGATTTCGGTCGTTAATTTAGCTGTTGTATAGTTCTGCTACCTAAGGACGATTGGCTCAGCGGTAGAGCACCACATTGACATTGTGGGGGTCACTGGTTCGATCCCAGTATCGTCCACGTTTACGAATAAATCGCGTCCTTCCAATTCCAATTACTTTTTGCTATTCTCGGGTATGACAATTAGACCAGCGTATTTGCTTGAGTGTGGACATGCATGGAATGCCGATTTAACAAAGCCAAATGAAAATTGGATTGGCAAATCAGCACTCTGCCCAGTTTGTAAAGAAGACAGCCCAGTAAAGGCAAAAATAGCTCACTAAGTTCTAGATTGAATCTAGAAGTACGGCGCTACAGTGCCGACTTCTTAAAGACAGCTAGATATGCCGGGTGTATCGGCCAAAGCTTTGTGAGTATTGCCGGAAAATGCGGAAGATAAGAATCTCGTAAAGTTTCAAATCCCTCTGCTTCAAAGAGTTTGCGCACGCTTTTGCCGGAAGGTCGATAGATGTGCGTTGGATCTGAATCGTAGAGTTTGGAATATTCCCAGCGCGTTAGCCAATTCGAAATTGTTGGCATGTGAACTAGAACAATTGCTTCAGGTTTTGCTGATGTACTGATTGACCGGATACCTGCTTCTGGATCTGATAAGTGTTCAATAATGTTAATCGCCAAAATTAAATCAAACTTCTGTGAAAAAGGGCTCGGATCGTGAAGATCGCCCTGTTTGAAAAATCTTTCAGGTTTTCTTCCCGCTGCTACTTCGACTGCATGATGGGCAATATCTACTCCGCATAAGGACCGTGCGCCTTCAAATGCATCTAGCAACCATCCATAGCCGCACCCGACATCGAGTACATCGGATTCAGAAAGTTCGTGGGAGCTGTACTTGGCGTAAATGTTGAACATAATCTTGTCACGCCATTTATCAAAAACTGTTTGTTGGGGTTGACCCTCTTTTGAAATAGCGCCGTAGAGTTGAGAAAAATACTCATGACCGGCGGCTTCACGATTCTCGTCCATCAGGCTGCCTCGTGCTTTCAAGTAAATTTCACGAAAGTTACCAGTTTGAGTGGCATTTGCGGATAGACACACCTCAGTTGCTCGCGCAATTTAGATTGTAGGCTTTGCAAATGCTCGCACTTATCCCTGGGTTTCTCACTGGGCTCTCTCTCATTATCGCAATTGGAGCGCAGAATGCTTTTGTGATTCGCCAAGGACTACTTCGTCAGCACGTACTTCTGATCGTGGCTATTTGTGCGA
>JBILSQ010000031.1:0-6871 GCA_044372035.1 Candidatus Planktophila sp.
CCGTAGATGCAGCATCGCTGCGCAAAGACATCCCACAATTTCGTGCTGGTGATGAGCTCAAGATTCACGTACGCGTTATCGAAGGTAGCAAGAGCCGTATCCAGGTCTTCCAAGGAATCGTTATGCGCCGTCAAGGCGATGGCGTTCGCGAAACATTTACTATTCGTAAAATTTCTTACGGTGTCGGAGTAGAACGTACCTTCCCAGTACACACTCCAGTGATCGAAAAGATCGAACTCGTTAAGAAGGGCGATGTACGTCGCGCCAAGTTGTACTACCTACGCGACCTACGCGGTAAGGCTGCAAAGATTCGCGAAAAGCGTGATGGCGTCGAAGGTTACGGCGACGGAATTCTTTCAACACCAGAACCAATTGCTCCTGCAGTAGTTGCAGCAGCCGTTGTAGAAGAAGTTGTTGAAGCAGCAGTAGAAGCACCAGTTGTTGAAGAAGTTATCGAAACACCAGTTGCTGAAGTTGCAGCAGAAACTCCTGCTGAAGAAGTTGCTGCTGAAGAAAAACCAGCTGAGCAAGCTTAAGTTTTAATTCATGTTTCGCAAGGGATCACTCCTTCGGGAGCTCCCACTACTTATCGTTGTTGCACTCGTTGTCTCACTATTCATTAAATCCTTCCTGGTTCAGTTTTTCTATATTCCATCAGGATCGATGGAGAACACTCTGCAGGTAAATGATCGGGTTGCAGTAAATAAACTCCCGTTCTTCTCAGAAAAAATCAATCGTGGCGATGTTGTCGTATTTCGTGATCCAGATTCTTGGTTACCAGAAGCGAGCACTTCTACTGAATCAACAATTAGAACCAAAATCAGAGATGGCCTTGTACTAGTAGGCGTCTTGCCAAACCCTGCAAATCAATACCTGGTCAAACGCGTCATTGGCGTAGCAGGAGATCGCATTGTCTGTTGCACCGATAAGAAGATAACTATTAACGGCACACCCGTTGACGAGCCATATATCTTTAAAGGCAATGATCCCAGTGAGATGACATTTGATATCACCGTAGACCCAGGAAAGATTTGGGTAATGGGAGACCATCGCGGCGCAAGTGCGGATTCTCGTTTTCACCAAGATGACATCAACAAAGGCCAAGTTCCACTCTCACGAGTTACAGGTCGCGTCTTCGGTGTTATCTGGCCGTTTAATAGCGCCAAACTTGTTCCATCAATTCCAGTTTTGAAATAGTTTAATCATGGCTGCAATCGAGTCACAGTTAATCGATGCAGGAATTACACCCCTTGCTGGCGTTGATGAAGCAGGACGTGGTGCATGCGCCGGTCCACTTGTTATCGCATCAGTTATTTTGCACGACCCATTCGCCGAAGAGCTATCCGCAGTCCGTGATTCAAAAGATGTCAGTGAAAAAGAGCGTGAAAACTTATTTGAATTGTTAGTTGAAAAAGCTGCAGCGATTTCAACAATCATTGTTCCTCCTGCAGAAGTAGATGAACGTGGAGTCCATGCAGCTAATCTCGATGGAATGCGCAGAGCAGTACAGGGATTATCAATTACTCCGGCCTATGTTTTAACAGATGGATATGCAATTGATGGACTTGGTATTGCAAACCTTGCCGTATGGAAAGGTGATCAAGTAGCACACTGTATTAGCGCTGCTTCCATCATTGCCAAAGTAACTCGTGATCGAATTATGCGAGAACTAGATGTCCAGTACCCAGATTACGGATTCGCCAAACACAAGGGCTATATCACTGCAGCGCACACCAAAGCGCTCAATCAACATGGTCCGTGCATAGAACACAGACGCTCCTTTGCAAACATTGCAGCGCTCATCAACAAGAACAAGTAATTCACACACTCTTTAATTACGTTCAACCCACAGTGGTTAGGTATTTACTCTGTGCGGATTATGAATGAGACCACAAAAAAGAAGAGCAGCAATCAAAGCATCGGCGCTTTTGGTGAAGAAAAAGTCAGCGAGTATTTACTTGCGCAACACTACGAAATAATTGAGAGAAACTGGCGAATTAGAGAAGGCGAAATAGATATCGTCGCGCTTTCGGCCAAGGGAGTGTTTTCCTTCATAGAAGTTAAAACTCGATCTTCCGTTGCTTTCGGCCATCCCTTTGAAGCAATCAACAATGACAAAGCACATCGAATGCAGCGCTTGGCTCTTGCATGGCTTGCAACACATAAGTGCTTTGGGTGCGATTATGCAATTGATGTAGCTGCTGTATTAATCGCTACTGATGGCACATTCACTATTGAGTATCGCGCAGGTGTGCTCTGAGCCTCGGACAGTGTTATGCAATTGCACTCCAAGGATTATCAGGTTCGCTGGTCACAGTAGAAGCAGATATCGCCGATGGTTTACCGATGTACGCACTACTTGGCCTGCCAGATACAGCACTTTCAGAGTCGCGTGATCGAGTTCGGGCAGCGCTAGTAAATTGCTTAGAAACTTGGCCAAATAAGAAAGTGACTGTTTCGTTATCGCCGGCATGGTTACCAAAGAGTGGTTCAAGCTTTGATTTATCTATCGCAATTGCATTAATGGCAGCGAATGGAAGCATTCCAAATCAATCTCACGTAGACACTGTATTTCTCGGCGAACTTGCTTTAGATGGAGCCATTAGATCCATTCGTGGCGTGCTTCCATCTCTCATGGCGGCGTACAGCGCCGGAGTTTTAACTGCAATTGTTCCCCTTGAAAACTTAGCCGAAGCTGAATTAATGACGCATATGCAGATAATTGGTATGCCACACCTCAAAGATGTGTTGCGATGGTTGCGAACTGGCACGCGCGAAGAGCACGTTGAATTAGATCTGCACTTCGATGTTGATGATGTACATGATTTTTCAGATGTTGCAGGACAACCAAATGCGCGTCGTGCAGCCGAAATTGCAGCAACTGGTGGTCACCACTTGTTACTTATCGGACCACCCGGAGCTGGCAAAACAATGATTGCAGATCGAATTCCAACAATTTTGCCACCGCTGACAATTGATCAAGCGCTAGAAGTAACCGCCGTTCACTCTATTGCTGGTGCACTTACTTCGCGATCACCACTGTCATTGACAGCACCAATCGTGGCGCCACACCACAGTGCAACTCGTGTTGCAATGGTGGGAGGTGGTTCACACGTCATCAGACCAGGTGCATGTTCATTGGCGCATCACGGAGTTCTATTCATTGATGAAGCACCCGAATGCGGTCCCGGAATATTAGATGCACTGAGACAACCTCTTGAATCAGGAACAATTTCAATCGCACGATCCATTGGCAATATGACATTTCCTGCTCGTTTTCTCTTGGTACTCGCTGCCAATCCATGTCCGTGTGGAAAGTTCGCAGGGCGTGGAAGAGGCTGCACGTGCACATCAGTTCAAGTGCGTCGATATTTAGGCAAACTATCTGGGCCATTAATGGATCGCATTGATTTACGTGTTCATGTTGATCCTGTTGGACGCGTGGATATGGCACGAACCGAACTGGGTGAATCAAGCGCCGTCATTCGTTCTCGGGTTATTGCTGCGCGAGAAACTGCTGCCGCTCGATTTGAAAATGAAATATGGAAAGTAAATTCACAAATTCCTTCCAGAGCGCTTCGAACAACGTATCAAAGTGAGAAGAGTGCGATGAATTTTCTACATGATGAATTAGATCGCGAACACTTAACGGCGCGTGGTCTGCACAAAGTTATGCGCGTCTCATGGACTCTTGCAGATATGAAAGGACATCCACGCCCGACGTTAGAAGACGTGCAAGAAGCCCATGGATTACGAGAAGGGATAGAGATGTGAGTACAGAAATTGAAGCCCGTGCTCGTTTATTCGATGCAATTGAAGGAGGCTCACCTTTTTGGTCACGCGAAATAATCCAACGTGGTGCACGCCCAGTTGTTGAAAGAATTATGGGCGGGGGTTATGACGCAGTTAAATACGAGCGAATAATCACCAGAATGCGGACGACCAGTGCCGAACAAATTCTGGAAACTATTGGCCAGACAGATTCTCACTTTATTTATCCCACAACAGATGAATGGCCAGACTCACTAGAAGATTTAATCTGCCCACCAATCGCTCTTGTTGTTCGTGGAGATATTTCTCTGCTTAAGAGCTCGCAACTGGCAATCGTTGGAACGCGCAATCCAACACATTACGGCGTGAGAGTCGCACAAGATTTCGCAGCCGGCTTTGTCGATCGCTCTTGGACAATCACAAGTGGCGGCGCCTATGGAATTGATGCAGCAGCACACAAGGGCGCGCTAATTGCTGAAGGTTTCACAATTGCCGTATTAGCTGCTGGTATTGACATTAATTATCCTGCAGGTCATGCGCGCTTATTTTCTGAAATTCTAGAATCAGGAGCGATTGTTACAGAGGTAATGCCAGGAGTTCCTGCAATCCCGTCTCGCTTTCTCACGCGAAATAGATTAATTGCAGCACTATCCAATGCAACACTCGTTGTTGAAGCTGCATTTAGAAGTGGATCACTTCGAACAGCTAGAGATGCAGCAGAGTTATTAAGACCTGTTATGGCTATACCGGGGCCAATCAATTCTCCAACGAGTGAAGGCTGTCACCGATTAATCGGAGAACGAGCAGCCGAAATCGTTACATCAGTTGGCGATGCGGTGGAATTCTTAAGTATTTAGGTTTAATGCTCTGGCAGTGAGAGAATAAGGCCATGAGTGATTTCCGTTCGGGTTTCGTTGCCATTGTTGGCCGCCCAAACGCAGGTAAATCAACTCTCATTAATGCACTAGTCGGCAGCAAGATTGCAATTACGTCCCATCATCCAAATACAACTCGTCACGCAATTCGCGGAATTCTCAACGGCCCAGATTTTCAAGCAGTTTTGGTCGATACACCCGGTGTGCATAAACCAAAGACACTGCTCGGACAACGTCTAAACGCCGTTGTTGATCAGAGCATGGATTCAGTAGATGCCATCATTATGTGTTTACCGGCCGATGAAGATTCTGGTGCCGGAGATGTTTTTATTGCAGCTGAAATTGCGAAGCATCCGAAGGCAAAGAAGATTGCAGTTATTACAAAGACAGATTTAATGTCCAAGAAATCACTTGCCAATCGCTTATTGGGAATAAGTGGTTTAGCAAAGGGTTTTGTGTGGGACGAAATCATTCCCGTCTCTGCTGCCATCCATGAGCAGATCGATTTGTTAGCAGAGTTAATTAGCAAGACACTTCCTGCGGGGCCTGCTTTTTATCCAACAGATATGAAGAGTGATCAAGAACAAGGTCAGATTATCTGCGAATTAATCCGAGAAGCTGCACTGCGTGATGCTCTGCAAGAGTTGCCACACTCAATCATGGTGACAATTGATGAGATGTCAGAACGTGAAGAAAAAGGCAGCCGCCCATTTTTTGATATTCATGCGACTATCCATGTAGAACGCGATTCACAACGTGCAATTCTGTTGGGACATCAGGGTTCGCGTTTAAAGGATATTGGCACTCGAGCACGTGCAGATATCGAACGTGCAATTGGCGCCAAAGTATTTCTGGGACTTCACATCAAGGTTTCTAAAGAGTGGCAACGCGACTCGAAGATGTTAGAAAAATTAGGTTTTGGAGAAAACTAAACCGAAACCGGTTTGCGGCTTGCGAAGTAAGAACCGATTAACACCATTGGTAAACCAACCATAATTCCAAGAGTCAGTGGTTCAGACAAAATTAGTACACCAAGAAGCACTGCTACTGATGTGTTGAGATAAGTAACCAGGGAAGCGCGAGCAGGTCCGATATCTGCCATTACTTTGAAGAAGAGAACGAAAGCAAGAGCAGTGCACAAAACTCCAAGTCCAATCATGCTCCAAATAGCATTGGCTGGAATCGCCGTGGTTGGCCACTGTCTAAGGGCAAAAGGCGCAAAAAATATGGCAGAAATTCCCATGGCTACTCCGTTGAGTGCAAGACCTGAAACACCAGGTAACTTCTTTGTGATCATGTTGACCGCATATGCATAGAGAATAGAAGCGATCAAAACCATAAAGATTGCTGTTAACGAACTGTTTCCAGTAATACTTTCGATGCCAACGAGTGCAACCAAACCTGCGAATCCAAAGATCAATCCGAATAAACGAGTGCTATGCCATACGGTCTTATCGCCATTAATCGATGCAAATATTGTGGCCCAGATTGGAACTGTGGCAACGAGCAAACCCGCTAACCCTGATGTGATGTCTTTTTCAGCTGTTGAAATTAAATACCAAGGCCCAATCATTTCTGCGAGGGCATATGGAATTACGTATCTCCAGCCTCTAAGAATTTCGCGCACAGTGCCTTGTTTTAAGGCGATAGGAATGAGAAGGGCTGCACCGATTACAACTCGGCCAAACACGATGACAGATGGCGTGAAAGTATCGACTGCAACTTTCATGAACAAGTATGGGATTCCCCATAAGAAGCCTACGATTAGAAACAACGTGAGTGAGCGACGATTCAATTAATCACCAAGTCTCTGTTTGATCGCCTTGCTCGCGATATTAACGCCTAATTCGGCCACTAATTTCGAGTTGACCATGGTTGAAGGCTAGACTGTGCACATCAGCGTTGACAAATCCGAGAGAATATTTTTAGGAGTTTTTTAGATGCGCATCGGCGTTCTAACAGGTGGCGGAGATTGTCCTGGACTAAACGCAGTTATTCGTGCGGTAGTTCGCAAAGGTGTAAAAGAATACGGTCACGAATTTGTTGGCTTCCGTGATGGTTGGAAGGGGCCGCTTGAAGGCCTGACAATGCCGTTAAATTTAGAAGCAACTCGTGGCATTCTTCCGCGCGGTGGAACAATTCTTGGATCTTCTCGAACTAATCCTTTTAAGATTGAAAATGGCGTAGAAAAGATTAAAGAGAATTTATCGAAGATGGGCATTGAT
>JBILSQ010000001.1:0-25566 GCA_044372035.1 Candidatus Planktophila sp.
AGATCGTGCAAAAAAGAATCAACTCACACCATTTCTCATTGAATTAGCACGCGAAAATTGTCTAGATGGTGACAAAATCCGTGCAGGTGATGCCGTCAACTTCTCTATTGGTCAAGGCGACACAGTAATCACGCCACTGAAGCTCACTCAAATGTATGCAGCACTTGGCAATGGTGGAAAGATTTTGCGTCCAAGTCTTGCCAAGGCAGTTGTTTCAACTGATGGAAAAGTAATTAAGAAAATCGCCCCTAAGCAACTTGGAACTTTGCCAGCATCACCAGCCACCTTAAAATTCTTGGAAGCATCGCTTCGTGAAGCTGTAACGGCAGGAACAGGAACTGGTGCTTTTGCTGGTTTTCCAATCGCAATCAGTGGCAAAACAGGAACTGCACAAGTATTTGGCAGAAATGCGAATGGATCATTAAAGGCTGACACCTCATGGTTCGCCTCCTTCGGTCCTACAGAAAATCCGCGATATGCAGTTGTCATGATGGTGAGCCAAGGCGGTTTTGGTGCATCTGTCAGCGGTGTTGGTGTTCGCAAAATTTATGAAACTTTATTTGGTGTCACAGGATCAAAAGTTGATCCAACTAAAGCTATATTTCCTGGAGGAAAGCCACCAGTGACAATTCCAAAAATTTCACCCGCTACGAAATTGAAGGAGGACTAATGAGTTCTCTATCGTCGCGAAGTATTTATCGCCGCAGATCACGTGGTTCGATCTTTGCCGGCTTTGATCCGATTTTAACGAGCGCCGTTGCTGCTCTACTTGTGATTGGAACATTGCTCGTCTACGCCGCGACGCGAAATTGGTATGCAGCAAATAATTTAGATCCTGAGTATTACTTAAAGCGCCACGTTCTCAATATCCTGATTGGGTTAGTGCTTGCGTGGGGTACGACGATTATTGATTACCGTTTATTGCGCGCATACACCCCAATATTCTGGGGCGCAGGAGTAATTGGATTGATTATTGTTTTAATCCCAGGTCTTGGCCTTGAGGTTAATGGTGCACAGGCGTGGATTGGTTTACCAGGCGGTTTTCAAATTCAACCCGCTGAATTAGCAAAGATTTCGATCATTGTTGGCATGTCTTTGATTCTTTCTGAGCGAACACACGACAGTAATGAACCAACTTCAAGAGATGTATTGCAGGCACTGCTTGTGGCAGGCATTCCAGTCCTGTTTATTCTGCTCCAACCCGATATGGGTACAGTTTTTATCATCAGCGCATCTGTCGTAACCATCATCGCAATTTCAGGTGCTCCATCGCGTTGGGTAGTTGGCTTAATTCTGGTTGCTGTTTTGGGTGCGTTTGGAGCAACAAAAACTGGAGTCATCAATTCATATCAAGTAAATCGCCTTCAATCATTTGTAAATCCAAATGCTGACACTCTAGGAACCGGATATCAACTCCGCCAAGCACGCATTACCGTTGGTTCCGGTGGTTTCTTAGGAACTGGATTATTTGATGGACCACAAACAAATGGTCGCTTCGTTCCCGAACAACAGACTGACTTTATTTTCACAGTGGCCGGTGAACAACTTGGCTTTGTTGGCAGCGCTGGAATATTGCTTCTCTACTTGATTATTTTAATGCGAGCATTTTCAATTGCTCGAAGAGCCAACGATCCATATGGGCGATTGGTTGCAACAGGAATTACTGCGTGGTTTGCATTTCAAGTATTTGAAAATATTGGAATGACACTTGGATTAATGCCAATGACTGGTGTTCCTCTGCCCTTTCTCTCGTACGGTGGCTCAAGCATGTTTGCAACATTGATTGGATTTGGTTTATTGCAAAATGTGCACGCACGTCATCGCTGATCTACAGCCATTTACGCTCAATTCGCGCCTTACTTGGGTTTAATCCAGATATCTGCCATACTTTCACCACAGTTCAGCGCGGCTCGCGAGCACTTCGCGGTAAACGCCAAGCGCGAACTCACAGAAGATTTGCTTGACGAGTTAGTTCTTTTCGAAGTTCGAAACAATTCAAGCCAGAGCGCGTTTAATTAAACGCATAGAGGATTTGGTGCCATGGCTATTGAGCCAAAAACGCCGCGCAAGCGTGCGGCTAAGAAAGCTAGTTCGAAAAAATCTGAGTCAGTAGAAACTTCTGACGCGCCAGAAACTAAGAGTGCGACAAAGAAGAAATCTGCGTCGATTCCAGTTCCGATGTTTCAAGCAGCACCCGCAGCAGAAAAAGCTGCACGTCCTGCAAAGAAAGCTGCGCCAGAAGTAGTAGCTGAAGATTCAGGTGAAGATGATTCACGCGCAGGCAGAAATCGCCGTCGCCGTCGTGGTGGACGTGGGCGCCGTAAAGGTGGAGCAGATTCTGCTGAAACACAGTCGGAGAATTCAACAACACCATCTGCGGATGACTCTGAAGAGTCAACAACTCATCGTCGTCGCCGTCGTCGCCGTGCATCAGGTGAAGGCGTTGTTCCAGGAGAAACTGTTGAAGAAGATGGCGTCATTACAGTTGTTAAAGTTCGTGAAGTTCGCGAAAAAGCTCCACGAGTAGAAGCACGTCGTGGACGCCGAGATCGCACAGAACGTCCCGAGCGCCGTGAATATCGCGAACCATATCGCCGTCGCGGCACAATCATTACAGACTCTGAATTCTTAGCCCGCCGTGAAAATGTCGATCGCGAAATGGTTGTCCGTCAGATTGATGACCGCATCCAAATTGCAGTGATCGAAGACAAAGTAATGGTCGAGCATTATGTAAACCGAAATAGCAACGTTTCATACGTCGGAAACGTCTATCTCGGTCGAGTTCAAAATGTATTGCCTTCCATGGAAGCGGCTTTCGTAGATATTGGTAAGGGCCGTAACGCTGTGTTGTATGCAGGTGAAGTGAATTGGGATGCCGCAGGTATTTCTGAATCTGAACCACGCAAAATTGAAATGGATTTGAAAACAGGACAGCCTGTACTAGTTCAGGTAACAAAGGATCCAATTGGCCAAAAGGGTGCACGTTTAACTAGCCAAATTTCTCTTCCCGGTCGTTACGTTGTTTATGTTCCTGGTGGTGGAATGAGTGGCATCAGCCGCAGCCTTCCAGAGCAAGAGCGCAACCGCCTTAAAGCAATTTTGAAAGATTTGATCCCTGAAGGAGCTGGCGTAATTGTTCGTACAGCTGCAGAAGGTGCAAGTGAAGAAGAGATTACGAGTGACGTAGCTCGTTTGAAATCTCAATGGGAAGATATTTATCAGAAATCTGAGAATCCAAACTTCCACGCACCTGCTGCTCTTTACTCTGAACCAGATCTTGCTGTCCGAGTTATCCGCGATATCTTCAACGAAGACTTCCGTAAGCTCACAGTTCAAGGCAGTCAGGCCTATGAGGAAATCAGCAACTACCTTGGATTTATTGCTCCTGAATTAGTTTCCAAGTTGGAAAAATACACTGGCACCGGAGATTTATTCGCCGAGTATCGTGTAGAAGAACAACTATCAAAAGCATTTGATCGCAAGGTTTATCTGCCTTCAGGTGGATCACTCGTTATCGATCGCACTGAAGCGATGATTGTTATTGACGTGAACACCGGTAAATTCATCGGCAAGGGCGGTAACCTCGAAGAAACTGTTACCAAAAACAACCTTGAGGCAGCAGAAGAAATTGCACGCCAACTTCGCTTACGCGACTTAGGCGGAATCGTTGTCATTGACTTCATCGACATGATTCTTGAATCAAATCGCGAAGCAGTTCTACGCAGACTTGTTGAATGTCTTGGACGTGATCGCACTAAGCACCAAGTTGCAGAAGTTACTTCTCTTGGTTTAGTTCAGATGACTCGTAAGCGCGTTGGACAAGGACTTATCGAAGCATTCTCAACAACATGTGATTCATGTTCTGGTCGCGGAATCCATATCCACACAGAACCTGTAAAGATGAAGGCGCCGATGCCACAAGTTAATTCTCAGTCAGCATCACACGAAGATGTCGAAGAAGAAGCGGCAACTGCGCACGAATTTATAGAAGTTCAAAATGATGATGCACCTGATAATTCAGCAGAAAAGAAGGGCTCAAAAATCGGTGGCCGCAAACGCCGTCGTGCAGTGAGCACTGGAGTAGTCACTCCTGGCTCTGCCGAATGAGCATAAATCCCGACTCAGTTTGACCCACGGGCACGGTTCTCCGTACCCTTAGCGCCTGCCCGCTTCGCACTCTGTGCGCAGCTGGCCTTACGAAGTGGAGTAGTTACGTGTACGCAATCGTGAAAGCTGGCGGACGCCAGGAGAAAGTCACTGTTGGAGAGACAATTCTTGTCGATCACCTTGATAGCAAGAGTGGTTCAACAGTTTCATTTTCTGCCGTTCTAGTTGTCGATGGCGCAACTGTTACTTCAGACCCAAAGGCACTCTCTTCAGTCAAAGTAACTGGTGAAGTTATTGATGACGTAAAGGGTCCAAAGATCGACATCTTGCGTTACAAGAACAAGACCGGTTATCGCCGTCGTCAAGGTTTCCGTGCGCAACATACTCGCGTAAAAATTACCGCAATTAATATCTAGCCCAGTCGAATCAAACCGAGACGTAAATAGGAGTTGAGCAATGGCAAGTAAAAAGGGTGTCTCCTCGACACGTAACGGTCGCGATTCAAACGCGCAGTACCTCGGTATTAAGCGCTTCGGTGGTCAGGTTGTTAACAGCGGCGAAATTCTTGTTCGCCAACGTGGAACAAAGTTTCACCCGGGTGCAAATGTAGGTCGCGGTAAAGATGACACACTCTTTGCTCTAGCAGCAGGAGCAGTTGAATTCGGTCGCGCTCGCGGACGCAACGTAGTGAATGTGGTTCCAGTAGCTTAATTTTCGGTTCTTACGAAAGAGCGAGCCGCGTTCATGTGCGGCTCGCTTTTTTATTTCACCAAACAAACAAGGTAATTGAGAGAGGAGAACGCTGATGACAACTTTTGTCGATCGCGTAACTCTCTATGCCACTGCAGGAAAAGGTGGCGACGGGTGCGTATCCGTAAAGCGCGAAAAATTTAAGCCACTCGGCGGACCAGATGGTGGAAATGGTGGGCGCGGGGGAGATGTAATTTTGGTTGTCGACCCAAATGTCACAACTCTTTTGGATTTTCACCACTCACCACATCGCAAAGCAACATCTGGACACCAAGGTTATGGCGATCGCAAAGATGGCGTTTTTGGAGAAGATTTGGTTCTAGGTGTTCCAAATGGAACTGTTATTTATGACAATCAAGGTGTGCTGCTTGCAGATTTAGTTGGCATTGGAACAACTTTTATCGCAGCTCAAGGCGGACATGGTGGTTTAGGAAATTTAGCGCTCTCGTCGTCAAAGCGACGAGCTCCAGGTTTTGCTTTACTCGGTGAACCAGGTGAAGAGCGCACACTTGTTCTCGAACTTAAATCTGTTGCAGACATTGCATTAGTTGGATTTCCAAGTGCAGGAAAGTCCTCCTTGATTGCGGCAATTTCTGCTGCGCGCCCAAAGATTGCTGATTATCCATTCACCACACTCGTTCCAAATCTTGGTGTCGTTCAAGCTGGCGACACACGATTTACTGTGGCAGATGTTCCAGGGTTAATTCCTGGTGCAAGCCAAGGAAAAGGTTTAGGGCTGGAATTCTTGCGCCACGTAGAACGTTGCGTTGCGCTAGTTCATGTGTTGGATTGCGGAACCCTGGAAACAGATCGAAATCCAATCGTTGATCTAGAAGTAATTGAAAACGAACTAGCAATCTATGGTGGACTCGAAGATCGCACACGCATCGTTGCTCTCAACAAAATTGATTTACCTGATGGCAAAGCGATGGCTGACATGGTTGCACAAACTCTTCGCGATAAAGGCTATGACGTTTACTTAGTCTCGGCCGCCTCTCGCGAAGGACTCACCGAACTCACCTATGCAATGGCTCGACTAATTCAGAAGGCGCGAATCGAAGCGAAAACTGAAGAGCGCACGCGCATTATTTTGCGCCCAACGCCAGTTGATGACTCTGGATTTACAGTTAAAGCTAACGCTGATGGTTCATTTACTGTGCGCGGAAACAAAGTTGTACGTTGGGTTCGTCAAACAAACTTTAAGAATGCTGAAGCAATTGGTTACCTTGCAGATCGTCTTGCACAGTTGGGAGTTGAAAAAGAGCTGTACAAGCAAGGCGCTGTTGCAGGAAGTGAAGTTCGAATTGGATCTGGTGATAACGAAGTTATCTTCGATTGGGAGCCAACAATTGAAGCAGGCGCAGAACAGTTGGCCGGACACCTGCACCGCCGCGGTGAAGACTCACGTCTTGATTCAACGTGGAAACCAGAGCGTGAAATTAATGTGCTCAGCGATGATGAAATTGCTCGTCAATGGGAATACAACGTGAGCGACCCACATTCGCCTAAACTTGTCGAAGTGGAAGCCGCTGATGAAGAGGGTGAGCAATGAACCGCGAAGCAGTAACTAGTGCAAAGCGCGTTGTCATAAAGATTGGATCCTCTTCACTTACTGGCAAGGCTGGCGCAGCACTTGATGACTCTTCCGTTGAAAAGATTGTAAAAGTTGTTGCTGATTTGAAATCACGCGGCGCTGAAGTTTTAGTTGTTTCATCAGGTGCAATTGCTGCTGGCTTAGCCCCACTTGGATTAACAACTCGTCCTAAAGATCTTGCAACTCAACAGGCCGCGGCATCAGTCGGTCAAGGCTTGCTGATTGCTCGATACACAGATCATTTGGCTCGCCATAAAATCACAGCTTCACAAGTACTTCTTACTACCGAAGATGTTGTGCGCCGCTCTCATTATCAGAATGCGCAACGAACGCTGACAAAACTTATTTCTCTCGGTGTTGTTCCAATCATTAACGAGAATGACTCTGTCGGAACACAAGAAATTCGATTCGGCGATAATGATCGTTTGGCTGCCCTTGTCGCACTCTTGGTTAACGCCGATTTACTCGTTTTAGTTTCAGACATAGACGCTTTGTATGACGCTCCACCATCACAAGCAGGTGCAAAGCCAATCCATGAAGTAGCTAACATTTCCGAGATTGATTCATTGACTTTAGGTGGAGCAGGATCTGCCGGCGTTGGCAGCGGTGGAATGGTTACAAAAGTTGAAGCTGCGCGCATCTCAACTAGTGCTGGAATCGCAATGCTGCTTACATCACTAGAGCAATCAGGTGAAACACTTGCAGGCAGTGCGCTCGGAACCCTGTTCCATGCACACGCCAACAAATCTAATTCACGCATGCTCTGGCTTGCACACGCATCAACACCACAAGGTCGACTTATTCTCGATGCTGGTGCTGTCACTGCAATTTTAGAGCGCGGAGTGTCTTTGTTGCCTGCCGGTGTAACAGCAGTGCAAGGTGAATTCATTTCAGGCGATGCTGTCGAATTAGCAAGTGCGGATGGAAAAGTTATTGCGCGCGGGCTAGTTGCATTCGACAGTGAAGAAATTCCTGCGATGCTGGGACGATCAACAAAGGAACTTGCACAGAGCCTTGGGCCTGAATACGAGCGCGAACTCGTTCACAGAGATGACTTAGTTCTGCTCTGAAATTTCTTTCAAAACAGCAGCAGTTAGCTCTTCATTATTTCCATTATCTGTTGGTTCGTCACTGAGTTTGACGATTACAACTTGATAATTTGGATCGGTATAAACAAATTGTCCATGTAAACCCATCAACATTGTTGTGCCAGGAAATGGATGCCATACCTGTGCTCCATAGCCCCAGTCATAATCCAACGTTGTCACCGGATTAGTTAGGCGCTTCATCCATGCTGGAGAAATAATCTCTTTGTCATTTATTTTTATACCCGTTGGGTTGAGTAGCATCTGGCCAATTCGAGCATAATCTCTAGCGGCAGCATTGAAACAACAGAAAGTTTTTTCTAAACCACCAACGCGATCGACATTCCAATACGCGTCGTATTCTGCGCCAATTGGTTTCCAGACATTTTCAGAGAGGTAATCTGCGACTCGCATTCCAGTAATTTTCTGAATGACCATACCTAACAATTGTGTATCAACACTTCGGTACTCTGGATTTGTTCCTGGTGGTTGAGCCATTTTTCTATTGTTTTTCAAGAACCAATTCAAATCGGTAGAGGCATACATTTGGGCAATTGCCACACCCCAGCCAGCCGGTCCAGTTGGATAGTTATCGCTCACGCCGATGCCACTTTGCATATCCAGTAAATCTTTGATTGTTACATTATCGAAAGTAGATTCATTTTTAAACTCTGGAAGAATGCTTACAAATGTATCGCTCTCTTTGATCTTTCCTTGCGAAATAAGTTGCCCCACCATGATTGAAGTGATGGTCTTTGCAGCAGAATAAGAAGGTAATCGATCCGATTCTTTCTTGCCGTTCAGATACTTTTCGTAAGTTATTTCACCATTGCGCACGATTATAAATGCGTTGGTCTTTGTAATTTTAAGGAACTCATCAAATGCAATCTTCTCGCCATCCCATGTCACTCGGGATGGAGTCTCTGAATTTGCAACCGACCACTGTGAGTTATCGGCAGGATCTGCTTTCACCCAATGCCCAGGCATCAGATCAGGTGTCTTAGAAGCAGGAGCTAGTCCAAGTTTTATCGCTGCTATTGGTTCTGGATACCTAATAATCTTTGTAAGGGCGAAGAGGCCTAGGTAAATAACCAGTACGACAATAATTATGTTGCGGATTACTTTGAATAATTTGGACACATCCAAAGGGTAACTCGCGTTAGGCTTGGTGTCATGGATGCCACAGCAATCGTCGCTGATTTAGCGCTCAAAGCGCGTGCTGCCTCGCGTTCGCTATCGACTGCGACAGGTGAACAGCGTTCACGCGCACTCCTTGGCATCGCTGATGAAATTGATAAATCATCAGATTTCATTATCGCTGAGAATGCTAAAGATATGTCGCGGGCCAAGTCAGAGAATATGCATCCACAAACTCAGGATCGTTTATTACTTACAGCCGAACGCATCAAAGGTATTTCATCAGGAGTTCGACAAGTCGCAGAACTAGAAAACCCTTTAGGCAAGATCATTCGAGAAAAAGATTTAGAAAATGGACTACATCTAGAGCAACGCACTGTCCCATTTGGCGTTGTCGGAATGGTCTATGAAGCACGACCAAATGTCAGCGTTGATGCTGCAGTTATTTTGTTGGCCTCCGGAAATGCTGCGCTATTACGCGGTTCTTCTTCGGCAGCCGCTAGCAACGCTGCACTTCTTAAGGTGATGCGTGATGCGCTAGCAAAGACTCCTATTTCACCAGATGTTATTCAGCTAGTTCCATCCGATGATCGCGCAACTGTGAAAGCACTTTTGCATGCACGCGGATTAGTAGACCTTGTCATTCCACGCGGAAGTGCATCTTTAATTCGAATGGTTGTTGATGAAGCCACAGTTCCTACGATAGAAACAGGCGCAGGCGTGTGCCATGTTTATGTGGATGAATTCGCTGATCTTTCTATTGCCTTGCCAATTCTTATTAATTCAAAGACTCATCGCCCAAGTGTGTGTAATGCCGCAGAAACTCTTTTAGTGCATCAAAAAGTGGCAGAAGAATTCATGCCAACAGCACTGAAAGCACTCAATGAAGCTGGTGTAATTCTTCATTGTGATGCAAAATCTTTGGAGATAGCTAAGAAGTTAAATATCCAAGCATCCCTTGCAACTGATGAGAATTGGTGCACCGAGTATGGTGTTCTAGAGATGAACGTTGGCATTGTTGCTAGCGTCGATGAAGCCATTGATCACATTGCAAAATTTGGAACAAAACACACAGAAGCTATCGTGACAAAATCAAAGGAAGTATCTGACCGATTTATTGCTCATTCAGATTGTGCTGCAGTAATGGTTAATACATCCACACGCTTTACCGATGGTGAGCAGATGGGATTCGGTGCTGAAATCGGAATCTCAAATCAGAAACTGCACGCACGCGGGCCAATGGGCTTAGAAGCCATGACCACTACAACGTGGATTGTTACTGGCACTGGGCAAATTCGCAGTTAGGCCTGCAATTAATTAGACTGCACACATGAGTTCTCTTTCCCGTGACGACGTTGCCAATTTGGCGCGTTTAGCTCGCATTGAGATGACAGATCAAGAACTCGAGAGCCTCACAACAGAGTTTGGTGTCATTCTTAACGCCGTGGCACGAGTGCAAGAGGTTGCTACAAAAGACATTGCTGCGACTTCGCATCCGCTAGCTCTGACAAACATATTTAGAAGCGATGTTGTTATCCCAAGTTTGACACCAGAAGAAGCGCTTTCGGGCGCACCTGCAAGTGAAGAGCAACGTTTTCGTGTTCCACAAATTCTTGGTGAAGAAGCATGATCAAAAATTCAGCCGCAGAGATGGCCCAATCACTAGCCAGCGGTGCAACAACTTCTGTTGCATTAACCCAGGCACACCTTGATCAAATTTCTAAAGTAGATGGAAAAGTTCATGCATTCCTGCACGTTGATACAGAAGGTGCACTCAAGCAAGCTGCGGACGCCGATGCAGCTCGTTCTCGAGGAGAAAAGTTAAGCCCACTGGCTGGAGTCCCACTCGCACTTAAAGATGTGCTCGCACAAAAAGGTATTCCAACGACGTGTGGATCAAAAATTCTTGAAGGATGGCGACCTCCGTATGACTCAACTGTTGTTACTAAATTAAAAAATGCCGGAATAGTAATTCTTGGTAAAACAAATATGGATGAGTTTGCAATGGGTTCATCGACAGAAAACTCTGCTTACGGTCCAACACATAATCCATGGGATCTCACTCGCATTCCTGGTGGATCTGGTGGTGGATCATCGGCTGCACTCGCAGCATTTGAAGCACCGCTTGCAATCGGAACAGATACTGGTGGTTCTATTCGCCAACCTGCAGCAGTGACCGGAACCGTTGGAGTTAAACCAACGTACGGTGGAGTTTCACGCTATGGATTAGTTGCGTTCTCATCTTCTCTTGACCAAGCAGGACCATGTGCTCGCACTGTTTTAGATACAGCGCTATTACATGAAGTTATTGCTGGCCATGATCCAAAGGATTCAACGAGTATCAACGCGCCAGTTCCACAAGTTGTTGCTGCAGCAAAGAGTGGTGACGTTAAAGGAATGAAAATTGGCGTTGTTAAGGAACTCAATGGTGATGGTTACCAAGCTGGTGTCCGTCAACGTTTTGAAGAAGCGCTCGAATTACTCGCACAAGCTGGAGCAGAAATCGTTGAAGTTTCTGCCCCTAACTTTGAATATGCGCTAGCTGCGTATTACCTCATTGCTCCATCTGAAGCCTCATCTAACTTGGCTCGCTTTGATGCAATGCGTTATGGACTCCGTGTCGGAGATAAAGATGGCGCTTCAGCAGAATCAGTAATGAACATGACTCGCGAAGTTGGTTTTGGTCGCGAAGTAAAGCGCCGAATTTTGCTGGGCACATATGCGCTTTCATCAGGCTATTACGATGCATATTACGGAAGCGCACAAAAAGTACGGACGCTCATTACACAAGATTTCAATAACGCATTTACGAAGTGCGACGTCATGGTTTCTCCAACATGTCCAACAACTGCCTTTAAAATTGGTGAAAAAACCAATGATCCTCTTGCAATGTATCTCAATGACATTGCAACAATTCCGGTAAACATGGCAGGTATTGGCGGAATGAGTCTGCCTTGCGGCGTTGCTCCAGAGGATGGCTTGCCAGTTGGTTTCCAAATCATGTCTCCTGTGATGCAGGATCAAAGAATGTATTCAGTTGGCGCATCCCTTGAGGCATCACTACTTAGCAAATGGGGCGCACCGCTTCTTTCGCAGGCTCCTTCATTGGGTGGTGCAGCATGAGCGCATTGACATATGAAGATGTAATTTCAAAGTACGAGCCAGTACTGGGCTTAGAAGTACACGTTGAGTTAAACACGAATTCAAAGATGTTCTGCGGATGCAGCACAATTTTTGGTGCAGAACCAAATACACAAACATGTCCTGTCTGCTTAGCTCTTCCTGGCGCACTTCCCGTAGTCAACGAGAAAGCAATCGAATCGACGATTTTGATTGGCTTGGCACTTAACTGTTCTATTGCTCCATTTAGCCGATTCGCACGCAAAAATTATTTCTATCCAGATATGCCCAAGAACTTTCAAATTTCACAATATGACGAACCAATCTGCGTCAATGGTTTTGTAGATGTTGAAATTGACACAGATGAGGGACCACAGAGTTTCCGTATTGAAATTGAACGCGTCCACATGGAAGAAGACACGGGTAAATCACTACACGTAGGTGGCTCAACTGGTCGCATTCACGGAGCGGATTATTCACTCCTTGATTACAACCGTGCCGGTATTCCATTAGTTGAAATTGTTACCAAAATTGTTCCGGGTACCGGAAAGTACGCGCCAGAAGTTGCAAAGGCATACGTTGCAGAGTTACGCGATATTTTGCGAGCACTGGGTGTGAGCGATGTAAAGATGGAACAAGGATCTCTGCGCTGTGATGCCAACGTTTCATTGCGTTTAATTGGTTCAGATGTTTTGGGCACACGAAGTGAGACAAAGAACGTGAATTCACTTCGATCCGTAGAACGCGCTGTTCGCGGAGAAATGATTCGCCATGCAGAACGCCTCAATAAAGGTGAAAAAGTTGTACAAGAGACTCGTCACTTCCAAGAAGATACTGGCTTAACACGATCTGGTCGCTCGAAGGAACAAGCCGAGGATTATCGTTATTTCCCAGAACCAGATTTGGTGCCAGTTGCACCCGATGCACAGTGGATTGAAAAATTGCGTGCATCACTGCCTGAACGACCATCACTTCGTCGCAAACGTCTACAAGAACAGTGGTCGGTTCCAGATAAAGAGATGGCAGCAATGATTAATGCCGATGTGCTCAACATTGTTGAAGAGACAGTTTTGCTTGGCGCAGATCCAACAAAGGCTCGTTCCTGGTGGCTAGGTGAAATTTCTCGTTTAGCTAATGAAAAAGAAGTTGCAATTTCAGATTTAGCAATTAGTGCTAAAGATGTTGCAGACATCGTCAATCTCGTTGCACAAGGCGAACTGACAGACAAGCTCGCTAGAGGCGTTGTTGAAGGCGTCATTGCTGGAGAAGGAACTCCCGCCCAAGTAATTGCTTCTCGTGGCATCAAAGTTGTTAATGATGATGGTGCACTTATGGCTGCGATTGAAAAAGTTTGCTCAGAACAATCTGAAACTGCTGACAAGGTTCGAAATGGTCACTTGCCTGCAGCTGGCGCACTTATTGGTGCAGTCATGAAAGAGACAAAGGGCCAAGCAGATGCTGCTCGCGTACGAGAGCTTCTACTTGGCCACCTTGGTCAAGCTGCTAATTAATTGCTCTTAGTGAGCAATAACGCCTTCTGTTTCTACAACTGCTTCTTTTCCAATATTGATAAAGAAGAAGAGAACAACAGCGCCAACTAACAAGAGTGCAGAGCTGACTGTAAATGCAACTGTAAAGCCGTGTGTGATTCCAAAGGTAGGAAGTTTGTCTGGATTACTTGCCATGTAAGAGGTTGCAGCTGTAGCAGCAACAGTATTAAGAAGTGCGGTTCCGAGTGATCCACCTACTTGCTGGCTTGTATTAAGAAGCGCACTTGCAACACCTGCATCACGGTTGCCAACACCGTGTAGAGATGTTGTTGACAGCGGAATAAAGACAAGTGCCATACCGCTGGACATGATCAATAGTGAAGGCAGTACATGAGTTACGTATGAGGTCTCTGGAGTGATTCGCGTAAGCAGCAGTAAACCCACTGCTGCGGCAACTAATCCAGGAACCATCAATCGCTTTGGACCAACTTTTGGAAGTAGTTGTGAGGCAACGCCAGCAAAGACAATGATGCCAGCAGTAAATGGCAAGAATGCGAAGCCTGAACGCAGTGGCGTGTAGCCAAGCACTGTTTGTAGGTACAAGCCAAGGAATAAGAACATAGAAAATAGTCCAGCTCCAACTACGAGTGAACCAAGATATGAACCACCGCGGTTACGTTCAGTGACCACGCGCATTGGCATTAATGGATTTGCAACCTTTGTTTCGATGACAACAAATGCAGCAAGAAGAACCAGAGCGACGCCTAGGAAAGAAAGAGTCGTCGCATCAGACCATCCGTATCTGGCTGCTTCATTGAAGCCATAAACAAGTGAAAAGAGACCAGCGGATGCAGTGAGCACACCTGGCAAGTCATAACTGTGATCTCCACCAGCTTTTGATTCGTGCACATACTTGATAGCGAGCAGTGCAGCAGCAATAGCGATTGGAGTGTTGACCCCAAGACACCAGCGCCATGAGAAGTATTCAGTTAAAGCTCCACCCAGAATTAATCCGATTGCAGCTCCGCCACCTGAGATAGCGCCATACACACCAAATGCACGTGCGCGTTCTTTTGGATCTGTAAATGTAACGCTGACGATGGATAGTGCAGCAGGTGCTAGAAGTGCACCGAAGACTCCCTGCAATGCACGGGATGCAAAAAGCAATTCTTGGTTGTGTGCAATGCCACCAAGTGCTGATGCAGCTGCAAAACCAAGTAGGCCAATAATGAAAATTTTCTTTCGACCGACGAAGTCAGCGATACGTCCACCCAAAAGCAAGAGTGAACCGAAAGCGAGTGTGTAGGCAGTGATAACCCATTGTTGATTTGCATCTGTAATTCCAAGGTCAGCCTTCGCACTTGGAATAGCGATATTTACGATTGAGCTATCTAGTACAACCATTAATTGAGCAATAGCGATAACGAGAAGTGTGCGCCAGCGATCTGGTGCCTGGCCTGCCGGATAGTTTGGGTTGGTCACGCAAAAGCTCCAATTCAGATTAAATTATTTGTTAGTTAGAGGATAGAATCCTCTCATGCCTAACATGAAGCCGCGTTCAGGGGTAGTTACCGATGGACTAGAGCGAGCACCTGCACGAGGAATGTTGCGTGCAGTCGGTATGGGTGATGAGGATTGGGTTAAACCGCAAATCGGAATAGCATCATCATGGAATGAAATAACTCCATGCAATATGTCTCTTGATCGTTTAGCAAAGGCTTCAAAAGAAGGAGTACTTGCCGCAGGTGGTTTTCCAATGCAGTTTGGAACTATTTCAGTTTCCGATGGAATTTCAATGGGTCATGAAGGAATGCATTTCTCACTAGTTTCTCGCGAAGTTATTGCAGATTCAGTTGAAACAGTTATGCAGGCAGAGCGCTTTGACGGAATGGTTACTTTCGCCGGGTGCGATAAGTCACTACCCGGAATGATGATGGCTGCAGCGCGCTTAGATGTTGCAAGTGTTTTTGTGTATGCAGGTTCCACATTGCCTGGTCAGGTAGATGGACAAGATGTCACGATCATTGATGCTTTTGAAGCTGTTGGTGCATGCGCTCGCGGATTGATTACAAAAGAACGAGTAGATCAGATCGAACGTGCAATCTGCCCAGGTGAAGGTGCTTGCGGAGGTATGTACACCGCAAACACAATGGCAGCAATCGGTGAAGCGCTAGGCCTGTCATTACCTGGATCTTCAGCTCCTCCTGCCGTTGATAGCCGCAGAGATGCATACGCAGTTAAATCAGGAGAAGCGGTTGTAAATTTAATTCGTCTAGGTATTACTACTCGACAAATTCTGAGTAAAAAAGCCTTTGAAAATGCAATCACTATTTTGATGGCACTCGGTGGTTCAACTAATGCCGTACTGCATTTATTGGCTATTGCACACGAGGCTGAAGTGGATTTAACCCTCGATGATTTCCATCGAATTGGATCCAAGGTTCCATTACTGGGTGACCTAAAACCTTTTGGTAAATTTGTTATGACAGATCTCGATCGTGTGGGTGGAATTCCTGTTGTGCTAAAGATCTTGCTAGATGCTGGATTTTTGCATGGTGATACGTTGACTGTTACTGGAAAAACTATGGCTGAAAATCTAGCCGACATCAATCCACCATTTCCTGATGGCGTAGTAGTGCACCCTGCTAACAGCCCGCTCTCTAAAGATGTTGGAATCACAATTCTTGGTGGCTCGTTAGCTCCCGAAGGCGCCGTATCTAAAACAGCTGGAATAGGTATCGATTCATTTGAAGGTCCAGCAAGAGTCTTTGAACGTGAACAATCTGCAATGGACGCAATTGAAGATGGAACAGTTAAAGCTGGCGATGTCGTTGTTATTCGTTATGAAGGTCCTAAGGGTGGACCCGGAATGCGCGAAATGTTAATGGTCACCGGTGCTATAAAAGGTGCTGGCCTTGGTAAATCGGTTTTACTTTTAACTGATGGAAGATTCTCTGGTGGTTCAACTGGTTTGTGCGTTGGTCACATTGCACCTGAAGCTGTCGACGGTGGACCAATTGCGTTCATCAAAGATGGAGATCGCATCAGAATCGACACGGTTAATCGCACATTAGATTTGCTAGTTGATGCAGCAGAAATTGAAAAACGAAAAGCTGGTTGGAAGCCACTGCCCCACAAATACACTCGTGGGGTCTTAGCTAAGTACTGCAAAGTTGTCGGTTCGGCCTCAAAAGGCGCAGTCTGCGGCTAGCCCTGCTCAAATTCTGAGATGTTTCAACCTGGGGTTGACGCTTTGAGCCTATCTATTGGAGAATAAAGCCATGTCAACAAAGACAATCCTCCTCGTGGTGGTGATTTAAAAGCGCGTGATCTAGCAAAACGATCGCGCGCTACCCTCAGTTGATCTGAGGGTTTTTTACTTTAACCGAGCACAAGATAAGAAAGGAAGAAAAAAGTGAGTACTCGCCAAGGCATTACAAAAAATGGCACATCCATGAATGGTGCGACGAGTTTGGTCAAATCACTTGAAGCCGCAGGCGTCGACGTTATGTTCGGCATTCCTGGTGGCGCGATTCTTCCTGCTTATGATCCAATTTTTGATTCATCAATTAGACACATCTTGGTTCGCCACGAACAAGGCGCGGGTCATGCTGCAACTGGATACGCACAAGTTTCTGGTCGCGCTGGAGTTTGCATTGCAACTTCCGGTCCAGGTGCAACCAACTTAGTAACGCCACTTGCAGATGCAGCTATGGATTCAGTTCCACTTGTTGCAATCACAGGCCAGGTTCCGAGTGCAGCAATCGGAACGGATGCGTTCCAAGAGGCAGACATTCGTGGAATCACGATGCCATTTACAAAACATAATTATTTAGTAACTGATCCTGCAGATATTCCACGTGCGATTGCTGAAGCGTTTCATATTGCTACAACTGGACGTCCAGGACCAGTTCTAGTTGATATTGCAAAAGATGCACTACAAAAAGAGACAGTCTTTAATTGGCCAACCTCTGTTTCACTAAAGGGCTACCAACCAACAATTGCACCAAATGCACAATCTATTTCGGATGCCGCAGCACTCATCACGCAATCACATCGCCCAGTTTTCTACGTTGGTGGCGGAGTCATTAAGGCCAACGCAGCAAAAGAATTACGTGAAATCGCTGAATTACTAGGTGCACCGGTTGTTACTACTTTGATGGCATTGGGTTCATTCCCACACAGCCATCCTTTACACATGGGTATGCCTGGTATGCACGGTTCTGTTGCTGCAGTAACGGCGCTTCAAAAGTCAGATTTGTTAATAACTCTTGGTGCACGCTTTGACGATCGCGTGACAGGAAAACTTTCAACATTTGCAGTCAATGCAAAGGTAATTCACTGCGATGTAGATCCTGCAGAAATTGGTAAGAATCGATTTGCTGATGTTGCAGTTGTTGGCGATTTAAAGCACACCTTGATTGCACTAATTCCTGCACTTAAAGCTGCGCTAGCAAAGAACCGCCCTGATTTATCTACGTGGCTACGCCAAGTAAATAACTTAAAGAGCACATATCCATTGGGTTATGACAAACCATCAGATGGTTCGGTTTCTCCTCAGTACGTCATCGAACGTATTGCAAAACTTTCAGCACCAGACAGTATTTATGTTGCTGGTGTCGGACAGCATCAAATGTGGGCAGCACAATTTGTTCCATACGAACTTCCTCGCACGTGGCTTAACTCAGGCGGACTAGGAACAATGGGTTATTCAGTTCCTGCTGCAATGGGTGCAAAAGTGGCCGCGCCAGATACAACTGTTTGGTCTATCGATGGCGATGGTTGTTTCCAAATGACGAACCAAGAATTAGTGACCTGTGCACTTAATAACATTCCAATCAAGGTTGCAATTATCAATAACGAAAGCCTCGGAATGGTTCGCCAGTGGCAGACACTGTTCTATGAAGGTCGTTATTCAAATACAAACCTTGAGTCCAAGCGTGTACCTGATTTTCCAAAGTTGGCTGATGCGATGGGTTGCGTAGGTTTAAGTTGTGATCGCCCAGAAGATGTTGATAAGACAATCGAGAAGGCGCTTTCAATTAACGATCAACCAGTTGTCGTCGATTTCAGAGTTCACCGAGATGCAATGGTGTGGCCAATGGTTGCAGCAGGAACCTCAAATGATGACATTATGATTGCGCGCGAAATGGCGCCCGACTGGGATTCACAGGAGCTCTAATGAGTAAACACACACTCGAAGTTCTAGTCGAAAACTCACCAGGTGTACTTGCACGCGTATCAGGATTGTTTGCACGTCGCGCGTACAACATTGATGCACTCACAGTGGGCCCTACAGAGAACCCAGCAATTTCAAAGATGCAAATTGATGTCAATGTAGAAGGCCATGCACTAGAACAGGTAATTTCACAATTAGATAAGTTGATCAACGTAATTTCGATCAAGGAAATCTTGCCTACAAAAGTAAAACCTGCACCAACTGATACTCAACCTGATTATCAAAACTAACACCAACAGAATAAATAAGGAGAAAAACCGTGGCAACGATGTATCACGAAGAGGATGCTGATCTTTCAATTATCCAAGGACGCAAAGTTGCGATCATTGGCTACGGATCTCAAGGTCATGCTCACGCACTTAACTTGCGTGACAGTGGTGTTGATGTTCGAGTGGGCCTCAAGGATGGTTCACCTTCACGCGCAAAGGCTGAAGCAGAAGGTCTAAAGGTTACGAGTGTTGCCGAGGCAGTTAAAGAAGCAACAGTCATCATGATCTTGGCGCCTGATCACTTGCAGCGTCATATTTATACAGAGTCAATCTTGCCTAACCTTAAAGATGGCGATGCACTCTTCTTTGGTCATGGTTTCAATATTCGTTTTGGTTACATCAAGCCAAGCACATCAGTAGATGTTGCAATGGTTGCACCAAAGGGACCAGGTCACCTTGTCCGTCGCGAATACGAAGCTGGTCGTGGTGTTCCAGTTATCGTTGCCGTAGAACAAGATGCAACAGGATCTGCTTGGCCATTAACGCTTTCATATGCAAAAGCAATTGGCGGACTTCGCGCAGGCGGAATTCTTACAACCTTTACTGAAGAGACAGAAACAGATCTTTTCGGTGAGCAATCAGTTCTATGTGGCGGTGCTTCACAACTAGTTATGTATGGTTTTGAAACACTTGTTGAAGCTGGTTACCAACCTGAGGTTGCTTATTTTGAATGTCTACACGAACTCAAGTTAATCGTTGACTTGATGTACGAAGGTGGAATCGCAAAGCAGCGTTGGTCTGTCTCAGACACAGCTGAATTTGGAGATTATGTATCTGGCCCACGTGTAATTGATCCACACGTGAAAGAGAACATGAAAGCCGTACTTGCAGATATCAAGAGCGGTGCATTCGCAAAGCGCTTCATTGATGATCAAGAAAATGGCGCCACGGAATTCAAAACATTACGTGCAAAAGGTGAGTCACACCCAATCGAATCTGTGGGACGCGAACTTCGCAAGATGATGTCTTGGGTAAAGGCTTCAAATAAGGATGATTACAAAGAGGGAACGGCTGCGCGTGGCTAAACCTGTCGTACTCATCGCTGAAGAGCTAAGTCCAGCAACCGTTGGAGTACTTGGCTCAGATTTCGACATTCGTCATTGCGACGGAGCAAATCGAGATGAACTTCTCGCTGCACTGAAATCAGGCGTTGATGCTGTACTTATTCGCTCTGCAACCAAGATGGATGCTGAAGCAATAAGTGCTGCGACAGGATTGAGAGTTATTGCACGTGCAGGTGTTGGCTTGGATAACGTGGATATTCCTGCAGCAACTGCTGCAAAGGTTTTGGTTATCAATGCACCAACTTCGAACATTGTCAGTGCAGCAGAACTTGCAATTGCGTTAATGATGGCAAGTGCCCGAAATATTTCACCTGCACATGCATCGCTTCGTGCTGGAAAATGGGCTCGTTCTAAATTTAGCGGCACTGAAATGTTCGAGAAAACTCTCGGCATTGTTGGATTTGGCAAAATTGGTCAATTAGTTGCGCACCGAATGAAGGCGTTTGACATGAACGTAATTGCCTATGATCCATATCTAAACGCCGAAAAGGTTTCTACGCTCGGAGTAAAACTAGTTGAGTTAGATGAGTTATTGAAGAATTCGGATTTCATAACTATTCATCTACCAAAGACTAAAGAAACAGTTAATTTAATTGGCGAAGAAGCTCTTTCAAAGGTTAAGCCAACTGTGCACATTGTTAATGCTGCACGTGGGGGAGTCCTTGATGAAGCTGCTCTTTATAAGGCCATCACCGAAGGTCGTGTTGCAGGCGCTGGCATTGATGTTTACGCAACTGAGCCTTGCACGGATTCGCCTTTGTTCTCACTTGATCAAGTTGTTGCGACACCTCACCTTGGTGCATCAACGGAGGAAGCACAGGAACGTGCTGGAATTGATGTTGCACACTCTGTTCGCAAAGCACTTGCTGGCGAACCTGTCCCAGATGCAGTGAATGCGTAAGGAAGAATGATGTCTAAGAATTTTAATGTAGCAGTCATCGCTGGCGATGGCATCGGCCCCGAGGTTGTTGCCGAAGGAATCAAAGTTCTAGATGCCGTCGGTAAAAAATACGGTGCATCTTTTAACAGAACTTCATATGATCTTGGAGCTGGTTATTGGCACAAAACTGGAGAAGTTTTGCCAGATTCAATACTTAATGAAATCGCAAAAGCCGATGTGATTTTACTTGGCGCCGTAGGAGATCCAACGGTTCCAAGTGGAGTACTTGAGCGCGGGTTGTTACTTAAATTGCGTTTTGCATTTGATCACTACATTAATTTACGACCTGCACGTTTAATGCCAGGAGTTGTATCACCGCTTGCAACAAAACAACCAATTGATTTTGTAGTGGTTCGCGAAGGCACCGAAGGACCTTACGTCGGTGCAGGAGGCGTTCTTGCAGAAGGAACAGATACAGAAATTGCGACGGAGGAGAGTCTTAATACTCGCCGTGGCGCAGAGCGTGTAATTCGTGATGCCTTTAATCGCGCGATGGCACGCGATCGTAAAAAACTTACATTGGTTCACAAAAACAACGTGCTTACACGAGCTGGTGGATTGTGGACTCGTACATTTAATGAGGTCGCAAAAGAGTTCCCTCAGGTAACTACTGATTATCTGCACGTGGATGCTGCATCAATGTTCTTCGTAACAAACCCAGAACGATTTGACGTTGTAGTCACAGATAATTTATTTGGCGATATCTTGACTGATATTGCAGCTGCAATCTGTGGCGGGATTGGTTTGGCCGCATCTGGAAACATCAACCCAACCGGAAAATTCCCGTCAATGTTTGAACCGGTGCACGGTTCTGCACCAGATATCGCAGGAAAGAACATTGCCGATCCAACTGCGACAGTCATGTCGGTTGCAATGATGCTCGATCACTTAGGTTTATCAGAGGCTGCTCGCGATGTTGAACGCGCAGTTGCTAGCGATCTTGCAAGTCGTGGAGACAAAAAACGCAGTACAAGTGAAGTGGGAGATGCGCTAGTTAAGGCGCTATAACTCAATGAAAATTACATTAAATCCACAGGCAAAAGACGCTGCTACGCGTGATGCACTAGTTGCTGAAGGTGGCTTTGGAAAGTACTACACAGACCACATGGTTATTTGCGAGTGGAGCGAGAAAGATGGTTGGTCTGAACCTGAGTTAAAGCCATACGGACCAATTTCGCTCGACCCTGCGACAGCAGTTTTTCACTACGGACAAGAAATTTTCGAAGGCATGAAGGCATATCGCCAACCAGATGGTGGCATCGGATTATTTCGTCCTGAAGCAAATGCGCGCCGTTTTGCAAAGTCTGCCAATCGCTTGGCATTGCCTGAAATGCCAGAGGATTTATTTATAGAAACTGTCGAAACTCTCGTCAAGCAAGATGCGGGTTGGGTTCCAAATAAAGTTGGCGAATCACTTTATATTCGCCCCTTTATGTTTGCGACCGAAGTTGGTTTAGGCGTTCGTCCATCCAATAAAGCGTTGTACATGTTAATTGCTACACCTGCTGGCGCTTACTTTGATCCATCAAAGGCCGTAAGTGTGTGGATCTCAACTGAATATGTCCGTGCAGCCCAAGGTGGAACTGGCGAAGCCAAGTGCGGCGGAAATTACGCAGCATCACTCATTGCACAAAAAGCAGCTGCTAAAGAAGGTTGCGATCAAGTTGTGTGGATTGATGCGAAAGAACGCAAGTGGATTGAGGAAATGGGCGGTATGAATCTTTACTTTGTTAAAGGCTCTGGCGCAGATGCAACTGTTATTACTCCAAAGCTAACCGGAACACTTTTGCCGGGCATAACTCGAGATTCAATTCTCTCCGTGGCAAAAGATCTTGGTTATAAGACTGAAGAAGTAATGCTCAGTATTGATAACTGGCGAGATGGTGTTGCCTCTGGCGAAATCACAGAAATTTTTGCGTGCGGAACCGCTGCAGTTGTCTCTCCAGTTGGAACTGCAAAGAGTGCAATGGGCACCTGGGTAACAGGTGATGGGCAACCAGGAAAGATTACGATGCAAATTCGCAATCATCTTCTGGGAGTTCAGCATGGATCAATTGTTGATTCACACAATTGGATGCACAAGGTCCTCTAATGCCTGTCAATGATGCATTCCATATCTATGACACAACCCTGCGCGATGGAGCTCAGCAAGAGGGATTGAATTTATCTGTTCAAGATAAGTTAGCAATTGCCCGCCATTTAGATGATCTGGGTGTTGGATTTATCGAAGGTGGATGGCCTGGTGCCAATCCAAAAGATACAGAGTTTTTTAGTCGTGCAAAAAAAGAATTAAAGCTTAAGAATGCAACCTTTGTTGCCTTTGGTGCAACTCGTCGACCTAACGTAAAAGCTGCAGACGATGCATTATTAGGAGCACTGCGAGATAGCGGTGCACCGGCTGTCACTCTGGTTGCAAAAGCTTTCGACCGTCACGTTGATTTAGCACTGAAAACAACGCTAGATGAAAACTTGGCCATGATCAAAGATTCTGTTGAACATTTACGAGCAGAAGGTCAACGAGTTTTCCTAGATGCCGAACACTTCTTTGATGGATACCGTTCGAATCGTTCTTATGCACTCGAAGTAGTTCGCACTGCTGCTGCTGCGGGTGCCGATGTAATTGCATTGTGTGACACTAATGGCGGAATGCTTCCGGATGAACTTTCAGAAGTTGTGCACGATATTTTGCAAGCAAGCAACGCACGTCTTGGAATTCACTGTCACAACGACACTGGGTGCGCTGTTGCAAATTCAATGGCTGCAGTTGCAGCTGGAGCAACTCACGTACAAGGAACTCTTAATGGATATGGTGAAAGAACTGGTAATGCTGATCTTGTAACAATCATCGCCAATCTTGAGTTAAAGAAGAAGCAACTAGTTCTTCCGAAAGATGCTCTACGCGAGGCATTTAGAATCTCTCACGCGATTGCAGAAGTAACAAATGTTTCATCGAGTGCGCGTCAACCATACGTTGGTGTTTCTGCCTTTGCTCATAAGGCTGGTTTACATGCAAGTGCAATCAAAGTTGATCCTTCGTTGTATCAACATGAAGATCCTGAATCAGTTGGTAACGATATGCGCATGCTTGTATCTGAAATGGCAGGTCGTGCTTCGATTGAATTAAAGTCCGCTGAACTTGGGGTGGACCTAGGTGGAGATCGCGAACTCATTGGACGCGTCGTAGATCGCGTGAAAGATTTAGAGTCACAAGGTTTCACATTCGAAGCCGCTGATGCCTCCTTTGAACTCCTATTGCTTGAAGAGATGTCGGGAAAGCGACCATCTTTTTTCACTATTAACCACTGGGCAACAACTACAGAGCGAAGCACAAAAACTGGAATTACAACAAGAGCAGAAGTAAGCGTTACTGCACATGGAAAAGAATTTAGTTGCGGTGGTGCTGGTAATGGTCCGGTTAACGCAATTGACAATGCATTGCGCACTGGACTTAAAGAGTTCTATCCAGAACTTGAAGTTCTAGAACTAACTGATTACAAAGTGCGAATCCTTGAAGGTCGCTTGGGTACAGGTGCGATCACTCGCGTTCTTGTCGAAACCAGTGATGGAAAAGGCGAGTGGAATACCATCGGCGTTCACGAGAACATCATCGCCGCTTCAGCTATGGCGCTCGAGGATGCTTTAACCTTCGGCCTTCTGCGTCAAGGTCGTAAACCCGAGTAATCTGTCCTTATGACTACACATACATTAGAAGATGTACGTGTTGCTTTTGAAAATAACTTACACACCAAACGTGATCTCTCGCTGCACACCATTCGTGCATACGTAGGCGATCTGGAGAGTTTTTTCTCTCATCTTCAAGCACTGGGAATATCAGATCTGCAAACAATTGATATTTCACATATACGTTCATGGTTAGCAAATATCTCGGTAAAGGGTGCAGCACGAACCACTCTGGCTCGGCGTGCAGTAACAATTCGATTGTTTACTAAGTGGGCTCACAAAAATGGATATCTACCAAAAGATATTGGCGTAACCCTTTCGACTCCTAAGGGCCACAGAGTCTTGCCAGATGTACTCAATGTCAATGATGCAAGAGATGTCATGGAATCTATGTCTATGAGGGCAGGTGAAGAAGATTCAGCATTAGCAATTCGCGATAGTGCGATGCTCGAAATTTTGTACGCAAGCGGTGCGCGCGTTGCAGAGTTATGTGGCTTAAATTTCGATGATATTGATTTTGATCGCCAAGGTATTCGAGTTATTGGTAAAGGAAATAAGCAGCGCTCAATCCCAATCGGAGTTCCTGCGATGAAAGCGCTAAAGAATTGGATAGATAACGCTCGCCCACAAATCGCTTCTGATAAATCTGGCGAGGCCCTTTTTCTTGGTACACGAGGAAAAAGAATTGATCAGCGAACTGTGCGCACAGTTGTGTACGAAGCTCTCAGTGCAATTGAAGGTCTAGAACGTTTAGGACCCCATGCATTGAGACATTCGGCTGCAACTCACCTATTAGAAGGTGGCGCCGATCTTCGAACAGTGCAAGAAATATTGGGACATGCATCCCTTGCAACAACTCAGATTTATACCCATGTTTCTACCGAGCGTTTACAAAAAGCGTATAAGCAGGCGCATCCCCGCGCATAAAGCGTGGATTTTGCACTCCCGAACCTCAGGTAAGATTTCACCCGCACCGGAGCAATCTGGTGACTTCTCAGCACTCATTCGACTTAGTCGAAAATCATTTCGGTCCAGTTCGCTGGTAGATGACGAGTGCGACGGGTTTAACAAATTGTTAAACCATTAACCG
>JBILSQ010000026.1:0-7596 GCA_044372035.1 Candidatus Planktophila sp.
TCTTCACGAGCAGCGATGAGGCCGTGAACATTTGCCAATAATTCATCACTAAATTCAAGTGCTGCGCTAGCTGCAACCTGAGTCAATGCACTGAGGTGATACGGCAATCGAACAAGTCGCATGGCATCAATGACTGAAGGGTGAGCAACTAAATATCCAACTCGGGCGCCTGCGAAGGCAAATGCTTTGCTCATTGTTCTGATGACGACAATGTTTGGATACTTCTCGATCAACGTGACAGCAGATTGTTCGGATGAAAACTCTGCATATGCTTCATCAATTACGAGTAACCCCGAAACCGATTGTGCACTTCGAGCGAGAGACTCTATTTCTGAGATAAGTACAGCACTACCCGTTGGATTATTTGGAGTAGTAACAAATGTCAGCGCAGGTCGAAGCGATTCAATCTGAGCTGCTGCTGCATCACAATCTAAAGTGAAATCTTTGCGACGAGAACCATCAATCCATGGCGTCGCAGTAACTTTAGCAATCAAAGGGTGCATCGAATATGAAGGCGTAAAACCAAGTGCTGATTTGCGACCAAAGGCAAGGAATATAGATTGAATGATTTCGTTGCTGCCATTAGCTGCCCACACGTTTGAAATATCAAGTGAAGTTTTGGATTGAGAATTAATGTATTTCGCGAGTGATGTGCGAAGTGCTGATGCTTCGCGATCGGGATAACGATTGAGTTCGGCGCCAATGTCTCTGACGCGATTAGCGATTGCTTCAATGAGTGCTGGAGATGGCGAATAAGGATTTTCGTTTGTATTAAGAGAGGCATCCGCACTTACTTGCGGTGCGCCGTAAGGCGACATTGGAGCAAGTTCTTCGCGCAGCGGTAACCATTGTGGCCAGTTACTCATGATGAACTCTTACCTTCTAGGCGTGCACTCATCGCTTCACCATGCGCAGGCAAATCTTCTGAATTTGCCAGAGTAATCACAGTCGGAAGAATGTCGGTAAAAGCCTCTTCGTTGTACTCAATGAAATGCAAGCCACGCAAAAATGTCTGCACAGATAATCCACTTGAGTGACAAGCACAGCCACCCGTTGGCAAAACGTGATTAGAACCAGCCGAGTAATCACCTAAAGAGACTGGAGAAAAGCGACCGATAAACACAGCGCCTGCATTTCTAATCTTCTGGGCATCGGCTGCGCTATTTTTAGTTTGAATCTCAAGGTGTTCTGCCGCATAGGCATTAGCAACTTCGATTGCTTGCTCAATGGAATCAACTAAGACGCAGGCAGATTGGATACCGGTGAGAGCTTCATTAATTCGTGCAGAGTGTTTTGTACGAGGAACACGAATTGCAAGTTCTTTTTCAACATCATCGATTAGTTTCTTGCTATCGGTGATGAGTACGGCTGCGGCGATGACATCGTGCTCTGCTTGGCTAATGAGATCAGCTGCAACATCTGCTGCGATTGCACTCTCATCGGCAACGATTGCAATTTCGGTTGGCCCTGCTTCTGAATCAATGCCGATGATTCCGCGCAGTGCACGTTTGGCAGCGGCTACATAAATATTGCCTGGTCCAGTAACAAGATCGCACTTTTCGCAGAGGTTTTCCATGCCATATGCAAAGAGCGCAATCGCTTGAGCGCCACCGACTGCATAGACCTCGGTAATTCCAAGAAGTTCACAGGTTGCAAGAATTGTTGGGTGTGGCAATCCGCCAAAATCACTCTGTGGCGGAGAGGCAACCGCGATGCTTTCGACCTTTGCAATTTGTGCAGGAATAACATTCATCATCACACTGCTTGGATAAACAGCGCGCCCACCAGGAACATATAAACCAACGCGGTCTACGGGTACCCACTTCTCTGTCACTGTTCCACCATCGACAACCTTTGTAATTGTTTCACTGCGTCGCTGATCTTCGTGAACTTTTCTGATTCGCTGCGCTGATATTTCAAGTGCACTGCGAATTGCTGGATCTAACTCTTTCAGGGCTTTCGTGAGTTCTGCGCGTGGGACTTTAATTGATGGTGGAGTGACTCTGTCGAATTCTTGAGCTAGCGCGATTAAGTCTGCTTCGTTGCCATTTTTTACTCGCAGTAAAATTGGTTCAACTAATTTCATCGCTTCGGCAACATCGAGTGCTGCTCGTGGAATCGCTTGTGAGTATCCAGCTTTAGATAGGCGTTGACCACGAAGGTCTACTAAACGCATCATTGGCCAGCCTCACAATTGTTAAGAATCGGTAGTTGACCAATTCTACTAGCCCTGAAGGCAGTTGGGCCCGAGAATTGATTTGAGGTCAGCGCTGAGTGATGGCGAAGAAGTAATCAACGTCTCTAACTTCATAACGGTGCGCATTCCATTCTCATCAAGGTGTAGATGCACTTCGCGCTTGCCCGGGTGTGAACGCAGAATCTCTTTCATTCGATCAACAACCGGTGGTGTGCACTGATTGATAGGAAGCGTAATAACTAGTGGTCCAGTTGGACCGGCGCTGACATCTGCGTTCTTCATTTCAAGTGCTGTAAATCTGACTTGATCTTCGCGCTTATCTACGCGACCACGAACCAAAACGATGCGATCTTCGGTCAGCGTTAATGCATATTGATTGTAAGTATTGGAGAAGAAAAGAGCTTCGATGGATCCTTCTAGATCTTCAATAGTTACAACTGCCCATGATGCGCCCTGTCGAGTAACTTTTCTTGTTACAGATGTAATCAAACCACCTATTGTCACAATCTGATCATGATGGCCGCCATCATCGAGTAATTCGCTGATGGACATATCTGTGCCAGATCGCAAAACATGTTCGATGCCGAGCAAAGGATGATCAGAAACGTAGAGACCTAACATCTCACGTTCGTATGAGAGCAGCATTGCTTTTTCCCATTCACCGGAGGGAATATCTAAGGCAACGTTTGAAACCGACGTTGCAGACTCTCCGCCAAACAAATCAAATTGGCCAATTGCTTCTGCGCGCTTTGTTTCAATGACAGAGTCGATTGCTTCAAGGTAAACAGCCATCAAACCTTTTCGAGTATGTCCTAGTGAATCAAAAGCGCCGGCTTTAATGAGGGATTCAATAGTTTTCTTATTGCACACTTGTGCATCGACTTTTGCTAGGAAGTCGCCGAAAGATTGGTAGCGACCTTTGCTATCGCGTCCGCTCTTGATGGAAGCAACGACGCCTTCTCCTACATTTCGAATGGCTGCTAAACCAAAACGAATGTCTGTGCCACGTGGGGTGTATTCGGCATCTGACTCATTGACATCAGGAGGCAATACTTGGATTCCCATACGACGACACTCACTTAAGTACAGCGCTGATTTATCTTTGTCATCTCGCACAGAGGTAAGAAGGGCAGCCATATATTCAGTTGGATAATTCGCTTTGAGATACGCCGTCCAATAAGAGACTACGCCGTACCCTGCACTGTGCGCACGGTTGAATGCATAATCAGAGAATGGAATAAGAACATCCCACAAACGCTTGATTGCAGCGTTTCCAAAACCATTGCTCTTCATGCCTGCTTCAAAAGGAATGTATTCCTTATCAAGAATCTCTTTATTCTTCTTACCCATTGCCTTACGCAAGAGATCCGCGCGACCAAGTGAGAAACCAGCAACCTTTTGTGCAATTGCCATAACTTGTTCCTGGTAAACAATTAAGCCGTATGTATCACCGAGAATTTCATTGAGAACTTCAGATAACTCGGCGTGAATAGGTTCGACCGGTTTGCGCTTATTTTTTCTATCCGCATAGTTATTGTGTGCGTTTTCACCCATTGGGCCAGGTCGATACAGAGCAATAACAGCTGAAATATCCTGGAATGAATCGGGTGACATGCTTCGAAGAAGTGCTCGCATTGGGCCACCATCTAGCTGAAATACTCCCAAAGTATCTCCGCGCGATAAGAGTTCGAATGTCTTTTTATCATCAAGGGTAAGATCTTCTAAAACTATGTCGACACCCTTGTTGGCTTTAATGTTTAAGAGCGCATCATCTAAGACAGATAAGTTTCTAAGGCCTAAGAAATCCATTTTGAGTAAGCCAGTTGCTTCACAGGCGCCCATATCAAATTGCGTAATGATTGAGCCATCTGCTTCACGGCGATGAATTGGAATAACATCAAGTAGAGGTTCGCGAGAGAGAATTACACCAGCGGCGTGCACTCCCCATTGGCGCTTCAAACCTTCCAGGCCCATTGCGGTATCGACAACGGTCTTTGAATCGGGATCGCTCTCGTAAAGATTTCTAAACTCTCCTGCTTCGCCAAAACGATCATTGCTTGGATCAAATACACCAGCGAGTGAGATGTCTTTACCCATCACAGATGGTGGCAAAGCCTTTGTTAGTTTTTCTCCGATGGCGTATGGATAACCAAGTACTCGAGTTGAATCTTTAATTGCTTGCTTAGATTTAATTGTGCCGTAGGTAATGATCTGTGCAACGCGATCTTCGCCGTATTTTGTAGTTGCGTAACGAATCATTTCGCTTCGTCTGCGTTCATCGAAGTCCAAATCAATATCTGGCATAGAAATACGTTCTGGATTAAGGAAGCGCTCGAAGAGTAAACCGTGCTCGAGTGGATCAAGACCGGTAATTCCAAGTGCATATGCAACTAACGAACCGGCGGCAGATCCGCGACCAGGACCTACGCGAATTCCAACTTTTTTCGCATGAGCAACAAGGTCAGCAACTACAAGGAAGTAACCAGGAAAACCCATCTTGATCATGACATCTAATTCGTATTTCAAGCGCGCATGATGTTCATCGGTAACGCGCGTACCCATGCGTCCTTGTAATCCACGTTCGGACTCTTTGATGAGCCATGAATCTTCAGTTTCGCCGGCAGGAACTTCAAAGCGTGGAAGCAAGTTTTCGCCTTCACGCAAGGTCACGTTGCATCTTTCGGCAATTAAAAGTGTGTTATCGCAGCTTTCAGGAATCTCTTTAAACAACTCTCGCATCTGCGCAGGAGTCTTGAGATAGAACTCATCGTTATCGAACTTAAAGCGCTTTGGGTCGGCAAGAGTTGAACCTGATTGCACACACAAGAGCGCTTCGTGAGATCTCGCATCCTCATTAAATGTGTAGTGCAGGTCATTTGTTGCAAGTAGTGGCAACCCGAGCTCTTTGCCAAGTTTGAGCAGATCTGCCTTCACGCGAGATTCGATATCTATTCCGTGATCCATTATTTCTAGGAAGAAGTTATCGGCACCGAAAATGTCTCGGTAATCAGATGCTGCAGCAATTGCCTCTTTATATGCACCCATGCGAAGGCGCGTTTGGATTTCACCGCCAGGACAACCTGTTGTTGCGATTAATCCCTTTGAATATCGAGTGAGAAGTTCGCGATCCATTCGTGGTTTGTAGTAATAGCCTTCGAGGGATGCAAGGGATGAGAGTCTAAATAGATTAGAAAGTCCTTCATTATTTTCAGCCAAGATTGTCATGTGCGTATAAGCGCCACCACCGGAAACATCGTCTTCTCCGCCTTCGGCCCACTTGACTCGCTTCTTTTCAAAACGAGATTCGGGCGCGACGTACGCTTCAATTCCGATGATTGGCTTTACGCCAACTTTCTTTGCTTGCTTATAAAAATCAAATGCACCAAATACGTTGCCATGATCTGTCATTGCAATCGCCGGCATTTCTTGGCGAGCAACTTCTGCAACTAGATCGGCTACGCGCGCTGCACCATCGAGCATCGAGTACTCGGTATGAACATGAAGGTGGGCAAAAGATGACATCGGTGGTGAGATTAGTCGCTACGGAAGAACTGCGCTTGAAAGCAACGCCAGAGCATTTGTGAGATCAGCAGGGTACGGCGCATTAAAGGATAAGCGCTCTCCAGATACGGGGTGCGTGAGTTCGAGTTGCATGGCGTGCAACCATGGACGAGTCATTGATAGTGAAGCTGCAAGTACTGGGTCTGCGCCATACGTAAGGTCGCCAACTAGTGGGTGGCGAAGTGCAGAAAAGTGCACCCGTATTTGATGTGTGCGACCTGTTTCGAGTTCTACCTTAACTAGTGAGACTCCCCTATAGAACTCAATTACTTCGTAGTGCGTAATGCTTTCTTTTCCATTGGCCACAACTGCAAATCGATGATCCTCTTTTGGATGACGATCAATTGGTGCATCAATCGTTCCGGTGCTTGGATCCATGTGGCCTTGAATCAGTGCGTGGTAAATCTTTGTAACAGTGCGCGATTTAAAAGCATCTTTGAGAAATGTGTAAGCCTGATCTGTTTTTGCAACAACCATTAGGCCACTCGTGCCAACGTCTAATCGATGCACAATCCCTGCTCGCTCGGCAGGTCCACTAGTAGAAATTGTGTAACCAGCTGCAGTGAGTGCACCAACAACAGTTGGACCTTCCCAGCCCGGACTTGGATGAGCTGCGCAACCGACTGGTTTGTCGATGACAACAATTGATTCATCGTTGTAAATAATTGATAAACCTGGAATAGGTGTTAAAGGAATTGGTTCTGGGTTCTTCTCTTGCGGCATCAATACTTCAATAATCTGACCGGCAGTAACTTTGTCTGACTTGCCCATAGCTTTTCCGGATGTAGTGATATCGCCATCTTCAAGTAATTTGACCACTGATGTGCGAGAGAGTCCGAGCACTCTGGTTAGTGCGCTATCGATGCGCTCACCAGCTACGCCTTCTGGGACGGACAAGGTGCGTAAAACTCGACTCATGATCAACTTTCGTCTTTAGGTGTAACTCCGGGAGTAATTGGTGCAATATTTCGAATAGTTAGAATAATTGCGATTACTGCTGCAATCACAATAGCGCTATCGGCCACGTTAAATACTGGCCAACGCGGCAGTTGAATCCAATCAATTACGTGTCCTTGCAAGAAGCCCGGCTCTCGGAAAATTCGATCCGTGAGATTTCCTAGAACTCCACCCAGAACCAATCCGGATACGACAGCCCATCCTCGTGAAGTGATCTGTGTTGCATACCGCGTAATAAAAACGAAAACCAAGACCGCAAAAATTGTGAAGATGATTGTCATCCCAGCACCAATTCCAAATGCAGCGCCCGGATTACGGATAAATGTAAGTTGTAGAAAAGTTCCAATGATTTCGACATTCGCTCTGGAAGATAGAACTTTTTCAGCCCATACCTTTGTTCCTAGGTCTAACAACCACACAGACCAGGCGATGAGAAAGAGCGAGCGCCATAGGCGCATTGTTAACGCCGTTCTTCTTTCTGCTTGCAGAGCATGCAGAGTGTTGCGCGTGGGAAAACTTGTAAGCGTGCTTTGCCAATTGCCGCACCACACTCTTCGCAATTGCCATATGTCTTTGTGTCGATGCGCTCGAGTGCACGCTCTGTCTGTAAAACCATGTCGCGGGCATTAATGACCAGTGACATCTCATGTTCACGTTCGAAAGTCTTTGTTCCGGCATCAGCTTGATCATCGCCGGCCCCATCTCCTGCATCTGCAATGAGGGCATCCATTTCACGTTCTACAACTGAAAGATCAGCTTGGAGTCGCACGAGCTCTTTTGCTAACTCGGCGCGAATGCTCTTGAGTTCTGCGGCGCTCCAGGCGGATTCGCTCTCAGATACAACTACAGGTGTAGGCGCTTGCTTGATTGGCTTGAGTGGA
>JBILSQ010000027.1:0-7301 GCA_044372035.1 Candidatus Planktophila sp.
AAACTTAGGTAAGAAGAAATCGGTTGCATTACCGGTGCGATTAGCTAAATACGCACAAAAAGCAACACCAATGAATCCAGAAATAACGTGCTGAATTGTGTCTTTACGCATTAAACGAATAATTGTCAGCAGCGCCGACGTTGCAACTGCGGCATAAAGCGCGGTTCTTAAGTCGTCCGCAAAGTTAAAAACAATGAGAAAGAGAATTGACGGTAGGCCCGAATCTATAAGGCCCTTTTTGCCACCTAATGCATTAACAACCTTGGCGCGATCATCTGGTTCGTAGCTCATGTGCGCCCCGTTGATCCAAAGCCATCTGTTCCACGTCCCGAACCTGGCAACTCTTGAACTTCGATAAATTCTGCTCGCTCAACTTGTTGAATAACTAGTTGAGCAACGCGGTCGCCTCGCTTGAATGAGACGGATTCTTTTTGATCATGATTAATTAGAATGAGTTTAAGTTCGCCTCTATATCCTGCGTCGACCGTTCCGGGAGCATTGACCATTGTGACTCCGTGCTTAATTGCTAAACCAGAACGTGGGTGCACCAATGCTACATATCCATCTGGCAGCGCAATTGAAATTCCAGTTGGAACCAGTGCACGTTCTCCAGGAGCCAGCGTTACATCAACTGCAGAAACTATGTCCGCTCCAGCATCTCCACCTTTTGCATACTGCGGCAGCGGAACGCCCGGATCAAGTCGCTTGATGAGAATCTTTACACTCATGGATTTATATCAAAATTCGGATCAACAAATGCCAGAACCTCTGGAGTTTTTGCAATAGCTTGTAAATAGTCTGCTGGTGCATTTTGTAAAAAGTGTGTCATTGGAACAATCACATAGAGCGCAGCTGCTCTGACTGCAATATCGCCATCTGGTGAGTTTAAGCGTCCAACTGCAGAGCAATAAACTTTTCGATTCACTTGGCCCGTTATCTCTGCAGTAATAAACAATTTTGAGCCCATCGGAACTGGCTTGATGAAATCTGTTTCTAGTCTTGCCGTAACAGCAGGAGCGCGAAGTAACCACATTAGTTTTCCAAGTGCTTCATCAAATGCGAGTGAGAGTAATCCTCCATGAGCAAGTCCAGGTGCGCCTTGGTGATTTTCTGAAACAACAAATTCGGCAGTGATGTCCATGCCATTTCCAACATGAGCCACAAGGTGTAAACCAGTTGGATGTTTTTCACCGCAACCAAAACAGTGTGCGAAGTGTGAAGGAATTTTTGAACCAGTTGCTGGTGCTTCAGGATGGCGCTCGGGAATTATTGCTCCATCTGGCGGGATCGTGCTGGCAACTCGGCTCATGTCAGTAGTTTACTGCGTTAGCGAGCCAATAATTAATGATGTAGCGTGGCACCTGTGCGATTTCGAGAAGTGATTGCTCCCCCAGTGTGGCTTTTGGCCTTCATTTACTTCTTATTTACATCAATAAGCATCTCACTTTGGGCGGCGATTGGAAATAACCCAGCCCTGTGGTGCCAAATCATTCTCACAGTTGTGTTGATTTATATTGCAATTCGTTCACGCATGATTATTGAAGTTGACGAGAAAGAACTTCGAATAAACAAAGCACATATTGAATTACGCTACTTGGGTGATGTGACTATTTTAGATACAGACTCTATGCGCACGGTTCGCGGACGAGATGCTGATCCAACTGCTTTCTTAGCAATTAGATTCTGGAACTCTCGCGGAGTGATGGTTCGTGTTAAAGATGTGCGAGATAACACGCCGTACTGGTTAATATCTTCAAAACGTGGAAAGGATCTAGCAGCTGCGCTGAGTTAAGCGCACTCTTTGCAGACAGCCTTGGCGCCTTCACCCTTAGACAGTTGAGTGATGTGGTGAACTAAGAAACAACGTGAACACGTAAATTCATCAACTTGTTTTGGTACAACGCGAACAGCGAGTTCTTCGCCAGATAAATCTGCACCAGGAAGTTCTAGATTCTCAGCAGCTTCTGCTTCATCAACATCGATTTGGCCTGATTGAGCATCAACTCGTTGGGCTTTTAACTCTTCTAGCGACTCTTCGTGGAGTTCTTCATCAGTTTTTCTGGGGGTGTCGTAATCGGTTGCCACTGCTCTCACCTGCCTTCACTCATCTAGTTAACAAATAGGAAATTTTCCCGAACGGGCGCATAATCGCCTATTTTTTGGGTTACTGACAGTTACAACACGCCCAGAAGGGTATTTATTCCTCTTATTTCTGCATATCGCTAATTTGGCGGGCTAAACCAGCATCGACTCGCGCATGAATTGCGGTTCCCTCTTCGACGTACTCTTCACTCAATATTTCACCATGTTCATGAATAGCGCTAATGAGATCGCCGCGACTGTACGGAACAACGACGTCAACTTCAATTTTTGGTCGAGGTAATGTTTTCTCAATTGCATGAATTAAGGCATCAATACCAAAACCGGTCTTTACCGAAATTGCATAACTGTTCGGTTCTTTGCGCAATATCTCCATCAGAACTTCTTGATCGGCCACATCTGATTTATTTATAGCAATAATCTCTGGAACTTCTTGTGCTCCAATTTCATCAATAACAGTTCGAACAGCTCGAATTTGCTCAAAAGGATCCGCGTGCGAGCCATCGACCACATGAACAATGACATCTGCACCAGATACTTCCTCCAAGGTTGATTTAAATGCGTCAACTAACTGGTGTGGCAAGTGTCTAACGAAACCTACGGTGTCAGTCAGTGTGTAAATACGTCCATCTGCTGTGTGAGTCTTTCGTACAGTTGGATCCAATGTTGCAAAGAGTGCATTCTGCACAAGGACGCCCGCACCCGTTAATTTGTTTAGCAACGAAGATTTTCCAGCATTCGTGTATCCCGTAATCGCTACGGAGGCAATATTGTTTCTTTTGCGCTCTTGGCGTTTGGTGTCGCGAGAAACTTTCATTTCTGCAATCTCTCGACGAAGCTTTGCCATTTTGTCGCGGATTCGGCGGCGATCTGTTTCAATCTTGGTTTCGCCCGGACCACGACCACCGATTCCAGCGCCCCCTGCTGCGCGACCGCCAACTTGGCGAGAAAGTGATTCACCCCAACCACGCAAACGTGGAAGTAAATATGAAATCTGAGCTAACTCAACTTGCGCTTTACCCTCTTTGCTTTTGGCGTGCTGAGCAAAAATATCGAGAATCAACGCGGTTCGATCTACAACCTTTACCTTTAGTTTTCCTTCGAGTTGTTGTAGCTGAGATGGCGATAACTCTCCATCACAAATAACTGTATCCGCACCACTTGCGGCAACGACGTTTCTTAATTCCTCAACCTTTCCCGAACCGATGTATGTTGCAGGATCTGGTTTATCACGACGTTGGATGAAGCCATCTAGAACTTCAGAACCAGCTGTTTGCGCCAATGCCTTTAATTCATCGAGTGAATTTTCAGCCATTTTTGCTGTGCCTTCAGTCCATACTCCAACCAAAATAACTCGTTCGAGTTGAAGTTCGCGATACTCAGCATCGGAAATATCTTGGAGCTGAGTAGAAAAACCTTGAACTCTTCGAAGTGCAGCGCGATCTGCTACTTCAAATTGTGAAGTTGCTTCAAGATCATCTTGATCTGCATCGTAATCTGCTGTAACTCGCGCACTCTCAAGTAACAAAGCCTCAAAGGCATCTTCACTGCGATCATCAACTCGTGGATCTTTACTCATTGAAAAAAGCTTGCCAAATCTACATCTTTGACTAACTCTGCTGGCCCAATCAATGTTGCATTGGAATGACCATCAATATCAACTTCTAAGCGTCCGCCAGGAGGATAGATAACCCAATGCGCAGGTAGATTTTTCTTTGACTTAATGGTTGCAGCAAGTGCCACTGCGCATGTTCCGGTTCCACATGATTGAGTTTCGCCGCTACCGCGTTCAAAAACCCTCATCTTTAATTCAGAGTCGCTGACAAACTCAACAAATTCGACGTTAACACCTTCTGGATAGCTCTCTTTTGGTCGCACAATTGGTGGATCACTTAATTCTCCAACCATGTCAATATTGTCAACAAAAACTACTGCATGGGGGTTGCCTACGCTTATGTTGTATCCATTCCAAATGTTTCCGTTATTTGATGCTGTAACTTCTTCGGACTCATCGACAACTTTGCCCATGTTAACTGAGATGTCACCATCTAACGGAACTCGCAGATGCTTAATTCCGTCTCTGGTATTAATTGCAAAAATTCCCTCGGATTGATGGCCTCTCGAAACTAAATATTTGGCCATAACGCGAATTCCATTTCCGCACATTTCCGCTAAGGAACCATCGGAATTTCTGTAATCCATAAACCATTTACCATCACGCTTGAGAATACGTATCAAGCCGTCAGCGCCGATACCAGTTACGCGATTACAGATTGCTTGTGTCTGAGCTGTAGTCACCGAACGTTGATCATCAGGGTCAAAAATAAGGACGAAATCATTATGGGTTCCATGTCCGTATGTCGCCGGAACCGGATTCGTCGTATTCATATATGGATTAGTTTAGTAGCACTTGTTCGTTAGAGGGATTCCAGAATCGTCTCGAGCCTATTTTGACGCGTTGCTATCCACTTAATTCGAGAATCTCGCGAGAACCACGTCTCTTGTCGGCGTGCGTATTGTCGAGTCGCTCTTTTTGTTTCTTCAATCGCAGCATCTAAGGAAAGCTCATTGTGCAAGTACGAAATAACTTGGGAATAACCCAGGGCCCTCTGAGCAGTTCTTCCTTGTAACAATCCTTCGCTAATCAACTTTTGAACTTCTGCGACGAGTCCTTGTTCAAACATGGAATTAACGCGCACATCGATTCTTTCAGAGAGGTCATCGCGATCCATAACGAGACCGAATTGTCGTGCGCGTGGATAGCGAATGCTCTCTTGCCTAGGCAAATTAGCTGTAAATGGTTTGCCGGTAATTTCTATAACTTCTAGGGCGCGAATAATCCTTCGTAGGTTTGCGCGATCAATGGCCAAAGCAGCTGCTGGGTCAAGTTTTTCTAACCGATCAAACATGGCATCGATTCCGAGTTCTTCTGCTTCTTTGTTGAGTGTGTGTCGAACCATGGGGTCAGTGTCCGGAAAATTTAATTCATCGATGACGGCCTTGATATACAAACCAGTTCCGCCAACCATCACGACGTTCTTCCCGCGGGAGTGAATTTCATCAATTGCCGCGCGGGCATCACTTTGATACCAAGCCACAGTTGAATCTTGATTAACATCTAAAACATCGAGCATGTGGTGTCGAATTCCTTGACGTTCATCGACAGTGATTTTGGCGGTTCCGATATCCATTCCACGGTACACCTGCATAGAATCTGCATTGATAATCTCAGCATCAATTGATTCTGCGAGAGCAATACTGAGAGCGCTTTTTCCTGTGGCTGTGGCGCCAGTAATAACAACTAGCTTCATGTCCGTACGGTTGGAATTCCGAGTGAGACTCCAGTTGAAGAAACTTCACGAGTTCTGAGCTCGTGTGCATCTCCCCCGCGTGTAGCGATTGTTTTTAACTCTTCGCCAATTAAATAATGTGCAGAAGCATCAGTGATGCGCACATCCACAAAATCACCAGCGCGTGCATTACTCGAATCAGAAAAATGAACTAAGCGGAAATCTTCGCTCTTTCCCGTTAAGCGAGATTCCCGTGCATCGCGACGACCTTCGTATTCGCCAACCAAAACGCGCATCTCTTGCCCAATAGCTCGTTTATTAACACCGAGTGATATTTGCTGTTGATGTTCGTGTAGCCGCGTGTAACGCTCGCTGACTATTTCAGCAGGAACCTGATCGGGCATCGTTGCCGCAGGCGTTCCTGGACGAATTGAATATTGGTATGTATATGCAGCAGCAAATTGTGCTTGCGTGCAGATATCTAGAGTTGCTTGGAAGTCTGACTCAGTTTCACCCGGAAATCCAACAATGATGTCTGTCGTAATTGATGCATGAGGCATTGCGCTTCGAACATTGTTAAGGATGTTTAAGTAGCGATCTGTTCGGTATGAACGACGCATGGTTTGCAAAATCTGATTCGAACCTGATTGCAAGGGCATATGCAGATGTGGCATGACGTTGTGCGTTTCTGCCATTGCTTCAATGACATCATCTGTGAAATCTCGAGGATGTGGAGACATAAAACGTACGCGCTCAAGTCCATCAATGTCACCGCACTTGCGCAGCAACTTTGCAAATGCTTGCCGGTCACCAAAATCCACACCATAGGCGTTGACGTTTTGCCCGAGCAGAGTTATTTCAATAACACCTTGATTCACCAACGCCCGAATCTCGCGCAGGATCTCTTCTTCTGTCCGGTCCTTTTCGATGCCACGAAGCGTTGGAACAATGCAGAAAGTGCAGGTGTTGTTGCATCCGACAGAGACAGAAACCCACGCTGAAAATGCTGATAATCGGCGCGCAGGAAGTGTCGAAGGAAAATGTTCTAGTGATTCTTTGATCTCGATCTGTGCTTCTTCTTCAATCCGTGCACGTTCTAGTAACGCAGGAAGTGAGCCCACATTATGTGTCCCAAAGACAACATCGACGTAGGGAGCTTTTTTCAAAATAATTGATTGATCTTTTTGGGCTAGGCAACCACCAACAGCGATTTGCATTCCTGGATTGAGTTTTTTGATTGGTGCCAAGAAACTGAGATTTCCATATAACTTGTTGTCAGCATTTTCACGAACAGCGCACGTATTGAATACAACAATGTCTGCTTGTTGACCGGTTTGAACTGGGATGAAACCAGCTTCATCTAGCAACCCGGCTATGCGCTCGGAGTCGTGCACGTTCATCTGACATCCGTAGGTTTCAACGGAATAGGTGCGCTCCATGTGCTAATCCTATTGCCAGTCTTTAGAGCGCGATGACCTCAACTGCAAAGGTATTTCGGTCTATCACGAGCATGTGATGGTTTGGCAGTACGGTCCACCCAGGTTGGTTCCAACCAGTTGATGCAACCAATACGCCAGCGCTATCGGCTTTGTACTTCAATTCATAATAATCATCTGGTGCCCATTCCGGTGCACGGTCTGGATGATGCTCGCAAATAACAACCCATTGTTTTTCATTCATGATCATCGCGTTAATGCTTGAGTAATCAATGTGCGAACGAATGTAATTCGCCGCAGATTTGCAGCCTTCGACGAATCCCAGTTCTTTGATCTTCGTTAAAACATAGTAAAAATATCGCTCACTATCGGTATCACCTTGAATTAGTGCACGTAAATCCGATGCAATGAATGGTTCGAGTGCAGCTGGTGGATAGGTCGCACCATTATGAATAAATGAAACATCTTGATAAAT
>JBILSQ010000028.1:0-7045 GCA_044372035.1 Candidatus Planktophila sp.
AAGCGCGCCAGCGAGTCGAATCCCGTGTCCAATTCCAACTGCACTTTCTAGCGCACTAGAAACAACCACAGGTAAGCGATGATGTTTTGCAAGTGCCAGTGATCTTTCAATTCCGCCTAAAGGAGCGACTTTTAAAATCAATACATCAACTGCATCTTCGAGATCTAAATCAAATGGATCTGCAGCTTTTCTAATTACTTCATCGCCGGCAATTTTTACATCCACCATGCATGCAGCTTTTAACTCACGCAATTCTTCAAGAGTTGTGCATGGTTGTTCAATGTATTGCAATAAATCTTCATCAAAAGAATCATAGAAACCATAGATAAATTCGAGGGCTTCTTCGACTCCCCAACTGCCATTTACATCTAATCGCAGCGAAGCTTCTGGCAATATCTCATTTACATACTTAATTCGAGCAAAATCTTTCTCTTGCCCAGAACCCACTTTTATCTTTACTGTTTCTGCACCTGGAAACCAAGACAAAATACTTTCAACTTCAGCACGCGAATCAACTGCTGGCAGAGTTGCATTGATATCTATGTATTTTCGAACCGCCTTGGCACGCGGTTGCGTTGCGCCTTCAATTGCACTGATGAGCCAAGGAATTGATTCGTGCTCGTCATATTCAATAAATGGTGAGAATTCTCCCCAACCTGCACTTCCTTCAATCAGTGCGACCTCGCGTGTATTGATGCCACGAAAATCTGTTTTCATTGGCAGTGAAATCACCCGAAGGTTATTGAGGATTGAATCCAGCATTTAATTTATTTATGGACGCTTAGGGAATTGACCAAAATCCGGAGCGCGCTTTTCTTTATAAGCATCGCGACCTTCTTGGCCTTCTTCAGTCATATAAAACAGGAGTGTTGCATCGCCAGCTAATTGTTGTACGCCTGCAAGTCCATCATCTGCGGCGTTCAAGCTTGCTTTGAGTAAACGAAGTGCCAATGGGGAGTTGCGCAACATTTCGCGAGACCAAGAAACTGTTTCGGCTTCTAACTCGGCAACTGGAACAACAGTGTTTACCAATCCCATTGCGAGCGCTTCTTTTGCATCGTATGAACGAGTCATAAACCAAATTTCGCGCGCTTTCTTCTGTCCAACATTTGCAGCGAGTAATCCAGATCCGTATCCGCCATCAAATGAACCAACCATTGGACCTGTTTGTCCAAAGAGTGCGTTATCGGCTGCAATTGTTAGATCGCAAACAACATGCAAAACATGTCCTCCGCCAATTGCCCAACCCGCAACCATTGCAATGACTGGTTTAGGTGTACGACGAATTTGTACCTGTAAATCTAAAACGTTAAGACGTCCAATACCTTGCTGTGCAAGTTTGTCATCTCCGAGATAACCATCATCACCGCGAACGCTGATATCTCCGCCTGAACAGAATGCTTCGTTACCTTCGCCGGTCAAGATAATCACGCCGACTTCTTGGTTATCGCGCGCTAAAGAAAATGCGCTTTGCAACTCAATAATTGTTTGTGGACGAAATGCATTGCGAACTTCAGGACGGTTGATGGTGATTTTTGCAATGCCATCGGCAGCTTCGTATTTAACATCTGTGAATTTTTCTCCACCTGGTGCGACTTTCCATTTCGGAATGTCACGGCTTCCAAATTCACGCTTGATTGGCTTACTCACGAACCCTCCATCAGACATCACTACCGTTACTAGCGATAGCCTACGCGGGCAATGGAGACATCTACACATCGAGAAATAGTCAGCCTAGAGCCCACGCGCGCGCTGGCCGAATATGTGAGTGCGCTACAAAAAGCCCTCACATCAGATGGTCCTGCCCTTGGTTGTGGCCCAATTCATTGCACATCTGTGCGATCAGATATTTCACTTCTTGTAGCAACGAGTGGCAGTACAGGTACACCTAAAGAAATAGGAATTACATCTGCAGCCCTCTTAGCAAGTGCCAACGCGTCAAATAAATACCTCGGCGCTGTCCGTGGCAATACATGGTCACTTTTGTTGCCGCTCACTCATATTGCAGGCATCAATGTTCTCGTCCGTGCGATGCAATTAGAAACAGCACCGATTGACCTACGCAATCACGTTGGTAAATACCCCCATGCAGATTTCACAGCAATTGTTCCGACTCAACTCTTTAATGCACTTAATGAGAATTCAGATTTATTAGATCACTTAAAGGGAGCAAAAGCGGTTCTTGTGGGTGGAGCTGCACTATCGCAAGAGCTGCGCACGCAAGGTATCGCGGCTGGAATCAATATTGTTACAACCTATGGAATGTCTGAAACATCTGGTGGTTGTGTTTACAACGCAGAGCCACTCGATGGCGTTGCATTTGAACTGACAGAGGGCGGGCAGATAAAAATTTCTGGACCTGTACTGGCTGATGTTAAAAAAGAAAACGGCTGGTTTGTAACTCAGGATTTGGGAAAAATTGTCGACGGCAAACTTCAGGTTATCGGCAGAGTTGATGATGTAATCATCAGTGGTGGCGAGAATATTTCACTCAGTGCAGTTGAATCAGAAATCAACAAGAAGTTTCCAAATTTACAAGTGGCAGCATTTGCAACGAGTGACAGCAAGTGGGGACAAGTTTTGCACGTTGCTGCTCAAACAAATGATGAAAGCATCAAAGGGCAAATTATGAATCTAGTTGCCCAATCACTTGGTAATTATGCAAAACCAAAAAGCATCGTACTTGTTGATAAACTTCCACTCATTGGCGTCGGTAAAGTAGATCGAATTTCGCTAGCAAAGTTGGTGAATCAATGAACAAGTGGGTTGCGGGCGCACGCCCTAAAACGTTGCCTGCTGCCATTGCACCTGTTGCAGTTGGCACAGCACTAGCGGGTACAGACTTTGATCCAATACTGGCGCTGCTTGCACTACTCGTTAGTTTGTCGCTGCAAGTTGGCGTTAATTACGCAAATGATTATTCAGATGGTGTTAAAGGAACAGATGACAATCGCATAGGTCCAATGCGTCTTGTTGCAAGTGGAGCAGCCCCTGCACATCAAGTAAAAATTGCTGCTTACCTTGCATTGGGATTTGGTGCGATCTTCGGATTAATTCTTGCGCTACAAACTTCACTCTGGTTAGTTGCAATCGGTGCACTCGCAATTGCTGCAGCATGGGGATACACAGGTGGGAAAAATCCTTATGGCTACTTTGGATTCGGCGAACTTTCCGTATTTGTATTCTTTGGTCTAGTTGCAACCATGGGTACGTATTACGCACAAACTGGCGAACTCACCCTCAATTCTTTACTCGTTGCCATTCCAATGGGTTCTCTTTCATGTGCGTTGCTTGCCATCAACAACCTTCGAGATCGTGCGGCAGATGAATTAGTTGGTAAACGAACCCTTGCAGTTCGACTCGGTGATGCCAGTGCTCGACGAGCATTCATTGCTCTCTTGTTGATTGCTCATATCAGCGTTTTATTCTTAATGAAGCCGTGGGCTTTACTCACGCTTTTGCTCTTACCGATGACTTTCTCATTGATTAAAGCAATCCAGGCCGGTGCACAGGGAGCGCAACTTATTCCTCTGCTCGGGAAAACTGGCAAGCTTCAACTGCGCTTTGCAATCCTCTTATCTTTGGGTTTGTTGCTCGGTTAGAAAAGCGTAGAATTACACCATGCTCAGAATTTTGCTTGTTGTGGCGGTAGTCGCACTTAACTTGTATGCGTTCATTCTTTGCGCCCAAACAGAACAAGAAAATGTTAAGAGACTTCCTAAATGGGCTTGGCTACTTCTCATTGCTTTATTGCAACCATTCGGCGCAATTAGTTATTTAATTTGGGGCCGCCAACGCAAACAAGGACCAGGTCGCGGTGGGCGACGTAAAGTTATTGGCCCAGATGATGATCCAGATTTCTTACGTAATCTTTAAAACTTACAAACCTGAATAGGTGTGCTTTCCTGTTCCCCATATATTTACGTAAATGTAGTTAAATAAAAATGTAGATCCAGCAAAAATGCATAACCAGGCTGCTCTACGACCACGCCATCCGATTGTCACGCGCGCATGTAAATAAGCTGCATATGCAACCCATGTAATAAACGCCCATGTCTCTTTTGGATCCCAGCCCCAATATCTTCCCCATGCACTCTCTGCCCAAATAGCTCCAGCAATAACAGAAAATGTCCACAGTGGAAAAACAAAAGCAACGAGACGGTAAGAGAGTTGATCGAGTACATCTAAAGAAGGCAGACGTTTTGCCCACGGTGCACGTTCGCCTTTTTTCTCCATTGAATCTAAGAATAAAAATGCTCCCGCAATTATGTTTGAAAGTAAGAAAATTCCACCAGAAATAATTGCTGTAGAAACGTGAATGACTAGCCACGCAGATTTAAGTGCAGGGACAAGTGGTGCACTTGGTACGTATAAGACTGTGACTGCTGTGCCGAGTGCTAGCAAAACGGAGATTGACACAAAGAGGCCAAGCCAACGAAGATCGTATTTACGAAGGGCGCCCAAATAAGCCGCAGTAAATGCAAGTGCTCCCGTAATTGAAAACTCATACATATTGCCCCATGGTGCACGTCCTGCAGAGAGTCCACGTGAGATTACTCCAGCGAGCAAAAGAAGAAATCCGAGAATCATCATTGCTGTAGCGATTCGAGCAATTTTTTCAGTACGGGTGTAGTCAAAAGTTTTAGTACGCAGATTTCCTTTTGCAGTATCTGCTAAATGTGGAGCGCGAACTGCAAATGCAGTCTCGTAGGCGTGAGCGATAAATGCCAGAGCGAAAACACCCATGGATGAATACACCAAGTAATTTGAAATGTATGCCCACGTTGTAGACATTTACTCCGCCCTTCCTAAAGCGCGTGCTAATTGTGAAATTTCTAGCTCAAGTCCAGGCGCTGCATTTTTTGCCAACCCTGCAACTTCAACGTTTTTCTTATTGATACTTACCCAAATTCTGCGTCTCCTTGTGAAGAGTGATGCGAGTAATCCGAGTATCGCAAGAATACTGCCAACTAACGCATAACTCTTTCCGGGATCCTGCACGATCTGAAGGTTTACCCACGGAATATATGTTTCAAATGTAATTGAGCCCTCAGCAAATTCATATGTCTCACCCGGTTTAAGTGATTTAAGTCCTATTTGCTTCATGTCATCTGTATCAATTCGATAAATCGATTGTGGGCGACCGTTATCTAAACCAAGATCACCAGTCCACGCCGCTAAGAATAAACGTGGGTCGAGAGCTTCTGGGAAAACAGAAATTCCACCACCTTCATCTGCGCGCCCAATGGTTGGGAAAAAAGAACCCACAAAACCCAACTGTGGATTGGTATCAGGAACTTTAATTGCACCTATTGAAGATAAATTTGAATCTTGTGGCAAGAATGGAACTGGACCTTGATATCCAACGTTTCCAAGTGGATCGCGCACTGTAACAATTGGCGAATAACCATTGGCTTGTAAATACACACGAGTGTTTCCGAATGTAAGTGGACTATTTACTTTCACAATCTTTTTCTCAGTTGACTGCTCTGGGTTGTTTTTGACCGTTACCCACATTGTGTAATCCTCTGGAGCATTAGTAACTGGGTCATATTTTCCTACAAATTTATCCACTTCGATTGAAAATGGTGGAAGCGACTTTTCATTAAACAATTTGCCAAATGAGAGTGAGTCATACGATGTTGGAGTATTTATAAATCGCTCACCCACATTAACAATTGCATCCCCACGCATTCCAAAGAGCGAGCCAAAACTAACTCCAATAAGTATGAGTACCAGGGCTAAGTGGAATAGTAGGTTTCCAGTCTCGCGCGTAAATCCTTTTTCGGCCGAAAGTGAACCATCTAGTTCGCGGACTCTAAATCTATTTTTCTTAAACCACTGACGAGCGATTTCAAGTTCATCGCCCGTGCCTTTCCACTGCGCGTGAAACTCCATTCGTGAGAGATTCTTTGGCGTAACAGGTGGCATAGCGCGTGATGCTTTGTAGTGTTCAAATGCTCGCGGAAGAACACAGCCAATGAGTGAAATAAAGAGCAGAATGTAAATCGCACTAAACCAAGGAGATGCATAGACATCAAAGAGTGAAAAGCGTTCGTACCACAGTGCTTTTGTTGGGGAATTTGCGAATACATCACTAACGGCCATTGGATTTTGCGTACGTTGTGGAATGAATGATCCCGGTATTGCCGCAACACCTAACATCATTAACAACACAAGTGCTGTGCGCATACTTGTGAGTTGTCGCCACATAAATCGCAGAAGCCCTACGGCTCCTATCTCAGGTACGGACTCTTTCACTTAAATCACCGGAATGAAATCTGAGATCCATGAACGCATCTCGTTATTGAAAGCTCCCCATAACCCAAAGACTTGTGCAATTCCGATTGCTATCAAAAGTACGCCACCGATTTTTGTTATGAGATCGCCTCGACGCACCAAAAAGCGTCTGAGTTTTTCTGATCGGTCGAAAAATAAACCTGAAGCTATAAATGGTGCACCTAAACCGATGCAATAACCGAAGGACAATATTGCTCCACGCAGTGCACTGGATTCTTGAAATGCAAGTGTCTGCACTGCACCGAGTGCTGGTCCGATGCACGGTGTCCAACCAACTCCGAATAAAAATCCAAGTACTGGTGCGCCAAGTAACCCAAGAGATACTGGCATCTTTGCGCGATATGTAGGAGAAAATGGGAATACGCCAATAAAGATCAATCCCAAAAGTATTGTGAATGCTCCCAATACGGAAGTAATTAACTTTTCATTATCAAATACGTAAGCACCAAAACCACCAAAGAGTGCACCATATGAAATGAAGAGAACGCTAAAGCCGAGAACGAAGAGGATTGAGCCGAGTAATACGCGTCCGCGGTTCTTTGAAAAACCAGCAGCATAAGAAATATAGCCTGGGACTAATGGCAGAACGCACGGAGATAAAAATGAGATAACTCCAGCGATAATTGCAATTGGAAATGCTGTAATCAAATAGCCATCGAGAATTTGCTCTACAACGAACTCTTTCATTCTGCACTCACCTTTTCGATGATTTCACTCAGGGATGCAAAAGTTATTTCTCCAGAAA
>JBILSQ010000029.1:0-7005 GCA_044372035.1 Candidatus Planktophila sp.
AGAGATGATTAGATCTAAAGCGATACAAGCTTTCAAGGCCTTGGGATGCTCCGGTTTAGCTCGAGTGGATTTTTTCTACGCCACAACGGGAGAAGTTTTTATCAACGAACTCAACACAATGCCTGGTTTCACCGCAACATCAGTATTTCCAAAGATGTGGGCAGCAACTGGAAAGAGTTATGAAAACATCATTGAAGAGCTGATTAAAACTGCAATGTCGCGTACAAATGGAGTACTAGAGAATTAATATGTAACTGGGCACGTCAATGTGCGAGTAATACCTGGAACACCCTGAACTTTAGACAAAATCATTCGACCAAAATCTTCCATGCTTGGTGCTTCGGCGCGCATGATTACGTCATAAGGTCCGGTAACGCCTTCGGCCAATGTCACACCAGGAATTGCTGAGACTGCAGTTGCAACGCTAGAAGCTTTTCCAACTTCAGTTTGAATCAAAATGTATGCCTGTACTGACATTGTGGGCTCCTTCTGCTGTTAAGGGGACAACTTATCCCATTCGATGCCGATGCGGCAATGAGTATTCTTGAGGCATGAAATTCAATGAGGAGCAGGTCATATCTGAGATCTCCTCAATTTTTTCTCCGTTGAATCAGAAAAACCCACGAGTAATTGTTGGAATTGGCGATGATGCAGCTGTCATATCAACTGATCAACATTCGGTGATTACGACGGATATGGCAATAGAGGATATTCACTTCAATCGAGGTTGGTCATCCGCTTATGAAATTGGTTGCAAAATAACGGTTGCTAATCTCGCAGATGTTTATGCAATGGGAGCCGATCCTCATTATTTGGTTATTGCCTTAACTCTTACCGGTAACGAAGATATGGATTGGATTAAAGGACTTGCCCAAGGAATGGCTGATACCGCCGCTAAATCTGATGCAGTAGTTGTTGGCGGAGATTTATCTCGCGCGGACAAAGTCATGATCTCAATGACGGCAATCGGTGCTTCGCGTTTACATATCACTCGTGCTGGGGCTCGTGTTGGTGACTCGATTTATCTTTCTGCGTTGCCAGGTTGGTCGCGCGCTGGTTTAGAAATTCTCACCAAGAATCTGCCAGAATTACCGGCCTACGCACGCGCACTTTCTCAATTCAAATCTCCACACCTTGACCCAACTCTGATGCGCAGTTTTAAAAGCGCACATGCACTCTGCGATGTCAGCGACTCCTTATTTGTTCAGGCAGAGCAGATCAGTAAAGCTTCTTCTGTTGGCTTAGAAATTGATACGAAGAAAATAGAAAAGTCAGATGGATTTGGAGACCTAGCAGCACTGGCACAAACAATTGGTTGTGACGTATGGGACTTGGTGCTCGGTGGCGGCGAGGATCACATTCTCTTGGCTACTGGAGTTAATCTTCCGGGAATTAGCATCGGAAAGGTTATCGAAGGTAGCGGTGTAAAAGTTTTAGACATGAAAAAAGCGCCAGAATCCTGGCGCCATTTCAATTAATCAATACAAAAATTAACGAGTAACTTTTCCAGCCTTGAGGCATGAAGTACATACGTTTTGGCGCTTAGGAGTTCCGCCAACAAGAGTACGAACACGTTGAATATTTGGATTCCAGCGACGACGAGTTTTCACTTGTGAGTGAGAAACGTTGTTACCAAAGCTTGGACCCTTTTTACAGACGTCACATGTTGCAGCCATTGCTGAACTCCTTCATACGTATTTACAGGGCGCAAGATTAGCGCGAGCCCATGCCCAGACGCCAATCCACGCTCAATAACCCCAAACAGTGGAGAATGTCGCCATGGCCTCCCTTGATAGCAAAGTAAGCAGCGTTCTAGGAGACCGCACATCGAAAGTTTTAGACACTACTTTTGGAATCAAGAGCGTCGGCGATTTATTGCGTCACTATCCCCGCCGTTATGCAGTCCGCGGTGAGTTAACAGATATTTCAGCTTTGCAAGAAGGCGATGAAGTCACAATTCTTGCCGAAGTCTTTAGTGCTTCAAATCGTCCGCTTCATGGCCGAAAAGGAAGTATTTTCGAAGTCATTGTTACCGATGGAAAGGCAAAACTCTCACTGACATTTTTTAATCAAGCATGGCGAGAGAAAGATTTGCGGGTGGGGCGGCAAGGCTTATTTGCGGGCAAAGTTGGTGTCTTTAAAGGCAAACGCCAATTAGCGCATCCAGATTATGAACTAATCCCAGATGGAAATGATGTTGAAAGCGCAGTTGATGAATTCGCTGGAAAGTTCTTAGCTGTTTATCCAGCTGCATCAAAGATGCCATCTTGGAAGATCGCACAATGTATTGATTTAGCTATTGAAGGCCTAGATGAAGTACCAGATTTTTTACCTGATGAAATTCGCGAGAAACATGGCTATCCGACGTTGCACCAAGCTTTGGTTCAACTGCACAAGCCAGCAGATTTAGAACACGCTGAAATTGCTCGCGAACGCTTAACTTTTGATGAAGCATTTTTGCTACAACTACTTCTGGCCAAGAGAAAAGCCGCACTGAGATCCCTCGATGCAATTGCGCGACCTCGGGTCAATGGTGGATTGCTAGACGCATTCGATAAGTTGCTTCCGTTTGAATTAACAGCTGGGCAGAAAGAAGTAAGCGCCGAAATTGAATCTGATTTAGCGCAATCTCATCCGATGCACCGATTACTTCAAGGCGAAGTAGGTTCGGGAAAAACAATCGTTGCATTGCGAGCAATGCTGACGGTGATTGATAACGGGGGACAGGCGGCACTTCTTGCTCCGACGGAAGTCTTAGCGGCACAGCACCTTCGAACAATTACAAAATTATTAGGAAATTTGGCACACGGCGGAATGTTGGGTGGCGATGAAAAAGCAACACAAGTAACTCTTGTTACAGGATCTCAGAGCGCTGCAGCTCGTAAAGAAGCACTTGCGCTAGCAGCCAGTGGCTCAGCCGGCATTGTCATCGGTACACATGCTTTGCTAGGTGAGTCAATAGTTTTTAATGATTTGGGACTCATTGTTGTTGACGAACAACACAGATTTGGTGTTGAACAACGTGATGCACTCAAGAGCAAAGCGCATACACCTGCACATTTGTTAGTAATGACGGCTACACCAATTCCACGAACAGTGGCCATGACAGTGTTCGGTGATCTAGATGTTTCTACTTTAAAAGAACTTCCACTAGGAAGACAGCCGATAACCACACACGTTATTGCCGCACAAGAAAAACCTGCACACTTAGAACGAGCATGGCAAAGAATTGCTGAAGAAGTAGCGAAAGGCCATCAGGCATACGTAGTTGCGCCCCGAATTAGCGCTACAAATAATGAAGACGCAGATATGGATTTTCTCTTTGGAACCGAATCACAGACCATTGCAAGTGTTGAAGAGTTGGGACCGATGCTGCATAGCGGTCCTTTTTCGGGATTACGTGTTGCGCCATTGCATGGTCGTCTTTCCACGGACGTTAAAGAGTCAACAATGTCCGCTTTTTCTGCTGGTGAGATTGACGTACTTATTTCAACGACAGTTATAGAAGTTGGCGTGGACGTCCCTAATGCAACAGTGATGGTCATAATGGATGCAGATAGATTTGGTGTTTCACAGTTACATCAGCTTCGTGGACGCATTGGTCGTGGAACTTCTCCGGGGCTCTGTTTGTTAGTCACTAATGCAATGCCAGAAACCCCCGCCCGAATTCGTCTGGATGCAGTGGCTTCAACAGTAGATGGCTTTGAACTATCAAAGATTGATTTAGAACAACGCAGAGAAGGAGATGTGCTGGGTGCAAGTCAATCCGGTACTCGTTCGCATCTGCGATTGTTGCGAGTTCTTCGCGATGAAGAACTCATCGATAGTGCTCGCCAGAGTGCAGAAAAACTTATCCACGACGATCCAATTTTGGCAGGCTTTAATTCGCTCAATGATGAACTAAAGTTCTTAGAGACAGACTCAGCGACAGATTTCATAGATAAGGGTTGATGCAATGAGAATTATCGCCGGCGTCGCAAAAGGACGCTCCTTATCTAGCGTTGCAGGAGCAACTAGACCAACATCTGATCGTGCTCGCGAAGCAATTTTTTCAACACTGACTTCTGAATTTGGAGACTTTCTCGGATTGCACGTCTTGGATTTGTTTTCAGGATCAGGCGCCATGGGTCTAGAAGCACTTTCACGCGGGGCTTCATTAGTGCATTGTGTGGAGAAAGATGATTCTGCAGCAAAGACAATCTCCACGAATTCTTCACTTGTCCAAAAGGCTCAAACAGTCGGGGTTTTTCATTTGTTTCATATGTCAGCACAAAAGTTTGTTGAATCAACTCCGCAGCATCAATATCACTTTGTTTATATTGACCCACCATATGACTTTGCAGATTCTGAACTCACAACAATTCTAGAAAATTTACTCTCGAATAACTTCTTTAAAGATGGAGCCGTAATTGCAGTAGAGAGAGCATCAAAGACACCACAACCCGTATGGCCCCAGGGATATGAGCCTTCTCGAACCAAGGTATACGGACAAGCGAGTATTTATTACGCTAATTACGCGAAGAATGGATAAGCACAGAAATCGTTGCTAGCGTTTGACCCATGAGACGCGCAGTTTGTCCCGGATCTTTTGATCCAATCACTTATGGTCACTTAGACATCATCGAACGTGCTAGCCGCCACTTTGATGAGGTAATTGTTGCCGTCCTCGAGAATCGAACAAAATCAAGTTTGTTTACAGTTGATGAACGTATTTCGATGATTACTGAAGTCACCAAGAAGTTTTCTAATGTTCGAGTTGATTCATGGAGCGGATTGCTCGTTGATTACTGTAAATCAAACTCCGTTCAATCAATCGTTAAGGGCTTACGAGCGGTCTCTGATTTTGATTATGAATTGCAGATGGCCCAGGTAAACCTTCAAGGATCTGGTGTTGAAACTATGTTTATGGCGACATCTCCAACTCACTCCTTTTTATCATCCTCACTTGTGAAAGAATTAGCTCATTACGGTGGAGATGTTTCCTCTATGGTTCCACCGAGCATTAACGAAGCACTTAAACATCGAGTAGCAGGGAAGTGATCCATGGATTCGATTGAGAAATTAACAACTGCCATTGCAATGGTTGAAGAAGCCCGCGGAGTTCCGTTGTCGGCATCGTGCGTTCTTCACCGTGGCGAAATTTTAGAAATTCTAGATGGCGCAAGAGCCGCACTTCCAAATGATCTAGATGCTGCCCGCAAAATCATCGCATCACGTGACTCACTTATTGAAGAAGGACGCACCAGCGCCGAAGCTTTGATTGCAAGTGCTCGCGAAGAAGTTTCACGAATGATTGAGCAGACAGCAATTGTTTCAGCTGCTCGTGAAGAGGCTCAACATATTTTAGATGATGCCCATCTTGAGGCAGATGCAGAGCGCGAAGAGGTTGAAAAATACATTGACTCGCGACTAGCAACTCTTGAAGTAATTCTTAACAAAACATCTGATGCTGTGGCTCGTGGTCGTGAAAGACTTGCGGGCGCCGGCGATAAGGATGTTTTATCGCAACTCGCTAACGATAAGTAAAGTATTAAGAGCATGACTCGCGATCTTTCACCCTTTCGTGTGAACACCCACGAATTGCCACGTCGTGCAGGTGAGATGAAAGAGTATTCAATTGACTTCGATTTAACCGAACCATTTGGTGTCGAACTCATAAGCGTTCCAGAGGGTGAAGTTATTGAAGTAGATCTACGCCTTGAATCAGTTACCGAAGGCGTCCTTGCAACCGCCGATGTATTTGCTACGGCAATGGGCGAGTGCATCCGTTGTCTTGACCCAATAGCTATTGATATCGATAGAAGTTTCCAAGAGTTGTATCGCTATGAAGTCCACCATGAAAAAGGATCTAAGGGCTCTAAAAAAAGACGCCCCAGTGAAGACGCCATAGATGATTTAGATGTTGATGACGAATTGCTTATGCAAGGAGATTACATAGACCTTGAAATCCCATTGCGAGATGCGATTGTTCTAGCACTGCCCATCAATCCACTCTGTTCAGAACAGTGTTTAGGTTTATGCCAACAGTGCGGTGAGAAGTGGGAGAACCTGCCTGAAGACCATGCTCATGCGCAGAGCGATCCGCGGTGGGCGGCCCTGGGCACTCTCATCGATGGGCCAGATAAGTAGGCAATTCCCGGTCGATTTTCAGAATTCGTACTTTTAGGGGATACTTTCACCCATATCCGCACTCCTCGTGAGCCGCGGTATCTCAGATGAGATTTAAGAAGAGATTAAGGACGCCACCGTGCCAGTACCAAAGCGAAAGATGTCTCGCTCAAAGACTCGTTCTCGTCGTAGTCAGTGGAAAACAACTGCGGCAGCACTAGCGGCGTGCCCACAATGTCAGCAACCAAAATTGCAACACACTGCATGTCCAACGTGCGGAACATATAACCGCCGTCAGGTTATTGAGGTCTGATCTGTACTCTGAATTAACACAGCACTTAGGTGTTGACGTTGATCCAAATCTTTTAGCCTTAGCTTTTACTCATCGTTCATTCGCTTACGAATCTGGCGCAAAAGAAACCAACGAACGTCTTGAATTTCTAGGTGACTCAGTTCTCGGATTAATAGTTACTGAAGAGTTATTTCTTCGCTTCCCTGATTTAGATGAGAGCAGACTCTCACCACTTCGCTCCGGTGTTGTAAACATGAGAGCCCTTGCAGATATTGCTCGCGAACTTAATCTCGGAAAGTACATTCGTCTAGGTAAAGGTGAGGAAGTCACCGGCGGACGGGATAAAAACTCACTATTGGCAGATGCGCTAGAAGCACTGATTGGCGCTATTTATCTACACGCAGGTCTTGCAACTACTGCGACCGTTGTTAGAAAGTTAATTGATGCAACATTGACGCAAGCAATGGCGCGCGGTGCTGGCTTAGATGGCAAAACCGCACTTCAAGAGTTAACTGCTCAACTCGGTAAAGGCGCTCCCGAATACATTGTCACCGAGACGGGTCCAGATCACGATAAGAGTTTTAGCGCCGATGCGATGGTCGCTG